>JAUWRA010000019.1 GCA_030610815.1 Methanosarcinales archaeon | reverse complement strand
TAACATAATTAATTTTTTCAAATAGATGAAACAACTTGTTTTCATAATAAAATTGCCTTGCAAGATGTGGGTTTTCGTATTTTTATTGCAAGTGTTGAAATGAGGTTCAAACATAGTTACTAAAATCGCCGATATCCAGGTATAATAGTACGTTTTCTCTGTGCTCTCTGTGCTCTCTGTGGTTATAAACCGTTCCAGGAAATAACAAAAAGTCTCCAAAAAGATAGCAAAAAACATAGCTGATAAATAGATTATATATCCTAAAGAGTAGTAAATACAGTGATACTATGATAAAAGCAGGGATTATCGGAGGCTCAGGCTACACAGGTGGCGAATTAATGCGCCTTATGACCTGCCACCCAGGGGTAGAAGTGGTATGCGTGACCTCACGGCGCCTGGACGGCAGCCCGGTGAGTGACACACACCCGCACCTGAGAGGTTTTAGTGACCTGAAGTTCCAAAACCTAAGTGCAGGTGAAGTGGCGGGCCAGTGTGATGTGGTCTTCACAGCCGTCCCCCACGGCAGTGCCATGGATGTGGTGCCGCCGCTACTGGACGCTGGCACAAAGGTCATCGACCTTAGCGCAGACTACCGGCTGCCTGTTAGTGTGTTCGAAAAGACCTACAACCTTAAACACAAAGCACCAAAGGAGGCTGTTTACGGCCTGCCTGAACTGCATCCCGAAGTTGCCGGTGCCTCAATGATCGCCAATCCCGGGTGTTATCCGACCGGCGCAATACTGGCAGCTGCACCATTGACAGCCGCAGGGATGGTCGAGCGGGTGGTCTTTGACTCCAAAAGCGGTATATCCGGTGCCGGTGCCGAACCAAGTGGGGTATCCCACTACCCGAACATGGCAGAGAACGTGCAGGCATACAAGCTCACTACCCACCGCCACGGTGTCGAGATGCAGCAGGAACTGGGACGACTGGATAATAATACCAGGGTCAGTTTTACGCCGCATGTGGTCCCGTCCGTCAGGGGTATCCTGACCACCGCACACCTGTTCCTGAAAGAAGATATGGATACAGGGCAGGTTGCCGATATCTACAACCGGTTCTACAAGGACAAAACATTCATCCGGCTTATAGGTGGCATTCCCATGCTGGGTCCGGTACGGGGTTCCAATTTCTGCGATATAGGGTTTGAGATGGATGCGGAAGGACAGCGGTTGGTAGTGGTATCCGCAATTGACAACCTGGTTAAAGGAGCATCAGGGCAGGCGGTCCAGAACATGAACCTAATGTTCGGACTTGACGAAACGGCAGGACTATGGAATCCTGCAACCTTTCCATGAGGAGTGCCAAAAGGAGTGATAATTATGCAGGTAAATGAGATCATGACAAAGAACGTAATATTTTGCAGTCCGGACGACCCGGTCAAACATGCTGCCCGGTTACTCAGGGAGCATAAGGTAGGTGGGATACCAGTGGTACAGGATCGGAAAGTGACAGGGATGATCACAGAAAGTGATATCCTCAAATTGCTGGAAGTACCGGAAAGAGATAGCCAGCTCTGGCTGCCCAGCCCCTTCGAGATCATTGAGGTGCCGCTTAGGGAACTTATCGGATGGGAAGAGGCCAGCCGTGCACTGGATGATGTTGGCAACAAGAAGGTCAGCGATATAATGAGCCATCCCGTGGTCACCGCAGATGTTTCTGAAAGCCTGGAGACTGTGGCATCGAGAATGGTCAAACATAATGTTGTCAGGGTGCCAGTGATCAAGGACAGTGAACTGGTTGGTATTGTGACGCGCCATAATATTATTGCCGGGCTGGCATTATCGGCTTGATGGGAGCTGTTGCTGTTGCAGTTGAAGTTCATAGACGGCGGCATATGTGCTGTAAAAGGTGTGTCTGCCTGGGGTGTAAAGCAGGATAAGTACGGCCTGGCGCTTATAAGGGCAGAAGGCAGTGCAGCAGGTGTGTTCACACGCAACCGGGTCATAGCCGCACCCCTGATACTTACGAGGGAGCACCTTGAAGGGGGCAGGTTGTCTGCAGTTATAGCTAACAGCGGCAATGCTAATGCATTTACCGGGCCAGAAGGAATAGAAGATGCCAGGGACATGGCGAAACTGGCTGCCAGAGGTCCCGGCCTGGATGAGAGGACAGTGGCAGTGGCATCCACAGGTATTATAGGTCACAGGCTTGATCTTGATATTATCAGGTCACAGATGGGGGAGGTGACAGCGGGTTTGACTGATTCGGCAAAGGGCAGTACAGCCGCTGCCAGTGCCATTATGACCACAGACACCTTTGCCAAGGAGGCGGCAGTTGAACTTCCCGACGGTACGCGCATCGGCGGGATAGCAAAGGGTAGCGGCATGATCGCCCCGAATATGGGTACCATGCTGGCTTTCCTGTATACCGATGCTGCGATGGATGCCGGGGAGCTTGGAAAGCATCTTAAGCGGACAGTGGATAAGAGTTTTAATATGGTAGTGGTGGACGGGGATACCAGCACAAATGATATGGCATTGGTAACCGCCACCGGACAAATGGATCACGCTGTGGGTCACACAAAGAGCCACAAAGTGAGCCACACAATGGGCCACACAGACCCGGAAGAGTTCGGGCAGGGTCTGGAAGCAGTTTGCACAGCACTTGCCAGGATGATCGCCAGGGACGGTGAAGGTGCCACACGCCTGATCGAGGCAAGGGTCACTGGGGCAGCAAGCGAAAGTGATGCCGTACTGGCTGCAAAGGCCGTCATCACATCACCCCTGGTCAAATCCGCAATATTTGGCAGGGACCCCAACTGGGGCAGGGTGGTGGCTGCTGTGGGCTATTCGGGTGCAGAAATGGAACAGGACCGTATCAGCCTGACATTTGCCAGTGATCACTCATCGGTAATGCTGGTGGAAAAAGGCAGAATAATCAGCACCTCTGAAGATAAGCTAAAGGAGATCATGGGTTCGGACGAGGTTATCATCAGCGTGGATTTGGGGATGGGCAGCGGATGTGCTACAGCCTGGGGATGCGACCTGTCCTACGACTATGTGCGGATCAATGCAGAATATACCACCTGATACGAATTCCGGAATATGCGGTTTCATGCTTACCATTGTCCCATAACGAAACAATGAAGTTATAATACTCATATTACTTTCCAGATTCAAGATAGAATACTATTAATTATCGGAGGATATGACATGAAAGTTCTTGTTAGCGATTCATTATCTGAAAAGGGTATAGAAATACTGGAAAAAGGAACAGAGGTTGACGTAAAAACCGGGATGAGCCCGGAAGAATTGAAGGCATGTATAGGGGAATACGATGCCCTGGTGGTCAGGAGCCAGACCCAGGTGACCGAAGAAGTCATCGAGGCTGCTGAAAACCTTAAGATCATAGGCAGGGCCGGTGTGGGTGTGGATAATATCGATGTTGAAGCTGCCACCCAGCGGGGTATCATTGTGATCAACGCCCCGGAAGGCAATATGATATCTGCTGCCGAGCACACCATAGCCATGATGATGGCCATGTCCAGGAACATCCCGCAAGCAAACCAGTCCATGAGAGCCGGGAAATGGGACCGTAAACTCTTCATGGGTGTTGAGGTACGGGGCAAGACCCTGGGTGTGGTGGGACTTGGACGGATAGGTACGGAAGTGGCCAAGCGCGCACAGGGAATGGAGATGAATATCATGGCCTATGACCCGTTCATCAGTGAAGAACGAGCAGCTGACCTGGGTGTCAAGCTTACCACTGTAGAGGATATTGTGTTAAATGCGGATTACATCACTGTGCATACACCCCTTACAAAGGACACCAGGAACCTCATAAACAGGGAAGAATTCGAAAAAGTCAAACCAGGGGTCAGGATCATAAACTGCGCCCGCGGCGGGATAATCAATGAGGAAGCCCTGGCTGATGCCGTGGCCAGTGGTAAAGTGGCAGCCGCTGCCATTGATGTTTTTACCAGCGAGCCGCCAACCGGTTCACCGCTATTGGAACTGGATAATATTATAGTTACACCACACCTTGGAGCATCCACAAAAGAAGCCCAGGTAAATGTGGCAGTAGACGTGGCCGAGCAGATCATCAACTTTAACCAGGGATTGCCTGTCAAGAACGCCATCAATATGCCATATGTGAAACAGGAGATAATGAAAGTGCTGCAGCCCTACCTGCCGCTGGCAGAGAAGATAGGCAAACTTGCCGCCCAGCTCATGGAAGAAAAATATGAGAGGATAGAGGTATCATACAGCGGTGAGATCGCTGACTGGGATACAGGACCCGTAACCGTAGCCGCCCTAAAGGGGCTGCTTGAGTTCGCCATGGGGTCATCCGTGAACTATGTCAATGCTCCTGTCATTGCCAAAGAGCGTAAGATAAAAGTGGTAGAGAGCAAGTCAAAGACCACAGAGAGCTATTCCAACCTGATCATGGTGAATATTTTCAATAATGGAAAGGTAAAGACTGTGGGGGGCACCATGGTAGGTACCAATCCCAGGATCGTGCAGATCGATGAGTACAGCATTGATGTGCTGCCCTTAGGGCATATGATAATCGCCCTCCATGAGGACCATCCGAACATCATCGGCCCATGCTGCATGTTGCTGGGTAATCATGATATTAATATTGCAGGCATGCAGGTCGGCCGCATAAAAGCAGGTGGGACCGCCATTATGGCACTCAATGTGGATTCAGAGGTGAATGAGGAGATATTGAACGAGATAAGGGCTGTAAAAGGTATACTGAATGCAAAGATGGTATATCTTTAGATAATTCTTCCTATGCTGCAGCCTGGTACTGCTAATATAAACCAAATCATTGGCCTAACTGATATAAATTGATTTACTATCATCAATAATCAATAATTATAAATAGTTGAATCCTATACTCTTACATATTATGGAAGTAGTATTTCGTATAATCGGTTCGGAAGAAGATATGGCCAGCCTGAAGCCTGAAGAGGAATATGTCCACTTCTGTTTCAGACCATCAGAAAAAGAGATATTCAATGTGGTCCGTACTTGTCCAAAAATTAAAATGATCCAGCTACCCGTTTCTTATTTCAACACATTATCAAATACAACTAAAACATTAATGTCAATGAACAATATTGAAATAAGGGTCGGCAATGTGTGGGGACACAGGACTGATATTGATACACATAAGACATTGGATATTTAGGCTGCCAGGCATGCGGATTTTATAATAAAAATCATATCATACGTCTGAGTCTATCTATTTACTCCCTTTTAGTACAATCAGCTGTTCAAAAAAGTGCCTGGATTCTAACATGGGTTCCACAGCCAGGCCGGCATCCTGCATCGATCTTCTAACCTCACTGACACCTGTGAGTGATGAAACCAGCAGGAGCACCCGCCCGCCCTGGGATAAAAGTTCCCGGATTCCTTTTAGAAAGCGTGCAATGGTCCTCCTCCCGTCCGGCCCACCGTCAAGCATCATGTCATCCCATCCACCCAGGCGCTCGTTTTTGGATGTGGGCAAGTAGGGCGGGTTGAACACTATCAGGTCAAAGGTGCCTTTCAACCCTGCATACAGGTCGGTCCTGACCACAGTTACCCCGTTACCTGCTGCACATCTCACAGCATAGGGATTAAGGTCAGTGGCAACCACCATTGAAGCAATATCGCTGGCAAAGACAGATACTATCCCTGAACCGCACCCCACTTCAAGTACACGGTCACCATTTCGAATATTTTCAAGTAGTGCATCAACAAGCAGGAAACTATCCTCTGCCGGTTCATAGACATGGGACGCCAGTTGTATGGTCTTATCCCTGTAAGTTATCGAAGTCATGTGCCTGCCTGAATCGTGTTTGCCAGTCCTGCCAGTTCTTCGGGTGTAAGGGATTCGGGGCGCATTTCCAGTATCCCTTGATCTACCTCTTGTAGGTTTTCGGCTGGGATTCCCAGCATTGGTGCTGCCGAGCGTAACGAATTCCTCAACATCTTCCTGCGTTGTCCGAATACGGCCTTCAGGAACTTTTCGAAAAAACCAAAATTAGTGACATGGTACGGCGGTTCCCTGGGTGTGAGTTTCAATATTGCGGACCTGACAGCAGGCTGGGGTTTAAAAGCAGAAGGTGGTACTGTTTCCAGCAGTTCGATTACGGCAAAGTACTGGGCCATTACAGAAAGCCGGCTGTAGTCGGAGGTGCCGGGTGAAGCAAGCATGCGGTTTGCAAATTCAAGCTGGTACATAAGGATTGCAAGATCAAAGGAATGCTGCAGCAGCCTGAATGTGATATTTGATGATATTTGGTAGGGAAGGTTTGCCACTACTTTATTAAAACCGGGCAGCGGGATTTCCAGCGCATCCCCCTGTAGTACTGTAACATTGGAGTCCCTGGTAATATGTGTAAGTCCGGCAGCCAGCTGGCGGTCAAGTTCAATGACTATGACCTTGCCTGCTGCCTCTTTAAGTTTTAATGTCAGGTTGCCTGTTCCACCGCCGATCTCAAGTACGGTATCGGCTTCAGTTAACCCTGCATATCCGATAATCCTGTTAAGAACCCGCTGGTCTATAAGAAAATGCTGTCCATGTTTTGGCTTCATTTATGGTGGCGGCTTTTGGCAGGCGTTGTGAAAAGGCGGTATTTGATATTCTCGTCCATTAACTCATCGATGATCCTGTGGACTATCAATTTCTCTGGTGTATGAAGACCTTTGACCCGTTCAACAAGGTTATTGAAGTTCAGGAATTTGCCTTTTTTATGTTCATCTATGATCGCCCACATCAATTTCTTGCCGATACCAGGGAGGAGTTCGAGCATGTGAAGCCTGTTGGTAATAGGATATGCATCATTGAAGAAATCAATATATTTGGACTCATTCTCAATTATGATCTTTTCCAGGATGAATGGTAGCTCCATCTGCGAACCGTGCGTGAGTTCATCATAAGTGATCCTGCGTTTGACATGATCGATCACATTCCGGTCCCCTTCGCCAATGTATACTCTATCCTGCGTCTGGGGAACAATGTTATCTTTAAGCATCAATTCCATTATTACAAAATAGGATTCACCTACAGCCTGCACAAGTGGTTTTTTTTGATACACCGGCCTGTTATCTTCCGGACTTCCATATGGCAAGAAGTCCAATACCAATCCCCACTCTTCTTTTTGAGGTTTTTTTCCACTAACCATACCTATTCACTCACAACCCTAATAATCCAATATTTCCAAAATACTAAAAAGGAAGCCCTATGCATCCTTTTTTCAAGATAATATACTACCGATTACATATAAAGTTTTATGTTGTTGAAAGCCACATTTCAATATGCATCGGTAATAAGGTCAAGAATAGTAGTGAGTTCTTCTTCAGATAGGGTAAACCTCTCTTTTGCATATATTGAACGTATCTCATCAAAGCTGGCAGGCATAATATCTGCCAGGCGATATGCAATTTCCTGCTTCATTTTTTCCTGTTTAAGCAGTTCTTCCACCAGCTTCCTGGATTTGGAAGCATCGGTCTTGGAAAATAACTCGGCATGGTTAATAGCCCTTCTCAGTTCATATCCCAATTCCATATCTTCTTCTACCCGCTTCTCTTTGATATCGAGCAGGATTCCCTTTGCCTCTGCAAGGGTGATCATTTCCTCGTTTATGATTCCTTTTACTATCATAAATTATACCCTGGATACTGGTTACAATATTCAATTATTCATACCTGCGGGCGCAGGTGCTCCGGGTACAGGATGGCTTGCTTAATAGCATTCCCGTCCCTGACTGCTACAATATATGCCCGGCCACGCTGCCCGATCACTTTTCCTGTCTTGCCATGGAACTTGGGGTTTGCCATCCCCCTATGTACACTGGGGTCCAGTTTTATGTGGACTGCCTGTCCTATCTCAAATTCCTGGATGGCACGTGATATGGGGCTGAGTCCTCTCTCTCTCGGGCTTTTCTTCAATTTATACCTGGTCTTCCTTCTCTCACCGTGTGATGTTGGCAATGTTCAATCCTCCGATAAATATTAAATGATTATTCCTTCAATTTTTATTACGTCAAGTTCAGCAACTTTTGCTTCTACATTGAGGTTCTCTGCAAGGTTTGGTTTTGTGCGACCCTCGTCTCCTGACACCAGTTCTTTCACATACAATCCACCCTGGCAGCCCACTACGATCGTGGCTGACAGGCCGTCTGGTGAAAGTTCTTCCAATTTGGTATAATGCACTTTTCGTTCCCGTACCAGGTCAGCCCTGCGATGGGCTACCCTGGTGGGCGTGCTCTGCATTATCGGTGCCCGGACAATTATGTCGAGAGCAGATATAAGACTTTCCTTGGATATCTTTACACTAAATGTCACTCTTACTCTATACACTTTATCTGCTTTTGCCTGTTTGATGGCTTCTACAGCCGGATGCTCAACGTACTTTAGCCCCAGTACTTCAACTTTACCGGCAGCATAACGGTTGATCCTGTGCTGCAGCCTGGTAAGGTCAATACGCCGCTTGAGGGGTTGCACAGCCTCTACTATGAATGGCCTGCCGTCCCCCAGCATCAGGGCATCGATATCTTCCCTGCCCGCTCCGTGGAACACAGTATCTTTTGCATCCGCAGCTTTTATGACTTCGGGTCCGATCAGTTCATCCACTGATTCGGAATACATGCGGCCGGTAAAGTTACAGCGCGGACAGCCTTTACCTCTGCACTCCCGGCAGGGCCACCTGGTCTGGGGAATACCTCTTATGAGTTTGCGGTACCTGCCAAATATGTACAGTGACCGTACTTCCAGTTCTATATTGTCCTTTGCAATATCCAGCAGGGCAGTGATATGTGGGCGGTTCAGGTTGGCCCGTTTACCCAGCCTTTCCTCCACCCGCCTGCCTACTTCCCTGTTCATCTCGGTTTTCAGGGGTTCGGCCCACTGGGTCCCTGATTCGGCCCATAGTATTTCTTCGTTCTCAAGCAGCAGTCCTGAGGGGCGTGTGCCGATGAGGAATGTATTAAACTCGTATCCTGCAAGAGCATCAACTACCAGGTCGGCCCAGTGGTCAAGCTGCTCAAAAAGGCCGTTGCAGACCCAGCACCTGCCCTCCGGTACGTCCTGCCCCAGGCTATTGCGTGCGTGGACGCTGCTGGGTGCCAGGTCCTGCAATAGGGAATCATCTGAAGTTTCCCTGTGTGTCTGGTCGGCCTCCATGGCAAGTGCCAGTTTCACGGCTGCCCCCCTCTGGTCGTTGGTCAGGCCTGTGGAGAGTTTGGCGAACAGGCGGCCCATGCAGTGGTCGCATATGGGGCCTTCTTTTAATATCCTGGTTGCAGTCTCAAATGTGTGGTAAGTTATATTATTCATAATCGTAAGGGACTAAATAGCGCAGTGGTATTCTAAAAAGGTTTCGGGGCTACACAGGATTATGTAGGACTACAAAAAAAACACATATATAAAATTACTTATACTATTGATGTTGACTCGAATTGTTGGAAACTTTCATAAAGTATAGGTCAGGAGGATTCTGGTTCAATTCAGCAGTAAAAACATTACCAGTGAGTGTATACATAAAGTTCGAGGTTCAGGAAAGGGATAAGTATCAGGCAAATTCCAATCTAAACGTGGGATTCACCAGCCAGTAAAGCGAGTTGGGATTGTCTGTATAAAACCTGCTTTCGTTGCATGATCAATTATGATGGTCTTTGTTCGGATTGTTATGTTGACACTCAATAAAAGTGGGTAGGGATATCCATTTCAGGTAATGGAGATATGATTGTAACTTGGGTAAAACTGTTCATTTGATAAAATTAAGGGTGTAATAATATGAAATCAATAAATCATTTTATGGCTTTGATGTTTTGTTTGTTTGTCGGGATAAGTATGTTTTTAGTGGCAGGTGTATGTGCTGCCGATGAAACTAATTATTATTACTATTCCGGCGGTGATCATGTTGGAAATATTATGTACAGGACTGTGGATTTAGGGAATAGCACCGCAGCATATCTTGACTTTTCTACCAAATATGGGGTTGAACTTGGAGATTTTGCCATAGCATTCGTTTCACCAAATATTGATGATTTAATTTCATGGGAATATTTGAATGGAACAGAGCCAAATTGGATAACTAAGAGTTATAATATGTCAAAATATCTCAATGGAACTTGTTATGTCGGATTTTATTATGGAACAGATGACTCTGGTACTGTTGGTGAAGGATTTTATGTTGACAATATAAAAATTACAGTTGATGGCGAAATAATATTTGAGGATGATGGTACAAATAAAAGTTGGATATTTGATGGTTTTACTCGAGAGTCCATACCGCCGATTATTAACCAACCCCCTGATATTTGGATCGAGCAGGGTGCTACAGAAAACATTACATGGGTTGTAACTGAAACATCAGGTATGTACAAGGTATTGAAGAACAACACCGAAGTTGTTTCTCTCGGATCATATGAAATTGGAGAAGAACTTACGGTGCTGATCTACACCTCTGATTTAAAAGACTGGAACTATACTATCGTTGTAAATGATACTTCAGGCAATGAGGTGAGCGATCAGGTAAACATTACAGTTCAGGCACAAGAACTGCCAAATATCAGCATTACATCTCATAATGATGGAGACTCCACTACTTCCGGTTCTGTTACTATCAGTGGTGTTGTTAATGGAACCGGTTCAACTCCGACGGTAACTGTAAATGAAATACCTGCAGCGGTCACATTGATAGATGGTTATGTCGGGACTTTTTCAGTGTCTATTTCCTTATTGAACGGTGAAAATCTGATAAATGCAAATGTAACTGATGGAGTAAGCCTGAAGAAAAATATTTCAATAATAGTAAACAAGGTTGATAATGGCGGTGGCGGCGGCGGAGGTGGTGGTGGCGGCACCTCAGGTGAAGAATATGGGAATATATTGGTCTCAGAGACTGAAAGAGAATATGTTAATAAAGATTCAAAAGTCAGTTACAGTTTTGATATGGAAGGCAATATAATCAGATATATTAATTTCACTGGTAAAACAAGCTCTGGAAGGATTGCAGCAAAAATTGATATACTGAAAAACACTTCCACATTGGTAGACCATGCCCCCCCTGGTAAAGTATTTATGAACATGGGCATTTATGTTGGAAACCTTGGCTGGGCAAGCCCAAATAACATTGTCAACCCGACCATTAGCTTTTATGTAGATAAATCGTGGGTAAATGAAAATAAAATAGACAAATCCACGATCACATTGAACCGCTACAGTGGTGCAAAATGGGATTCTTTGGAAACCGATCTGATAAATGAAGACTCCGATTTCCTTTATTTCAAGTCAAAAACACCAGGTTTTTCCCAATTTGCGGTAACTGGCAACGAAACATCTGCTGCCCCTGGTGGTGAAGGGGAAGTTGTCACAAAGCCAACAATCGTCGTGGAAAGGCAAGAGTCTGTAACTGAGCAAACACCAGACGATAAAGATACAGGCATCCCGGGTTTTAGTCTACTGACCGGTTTTACCATCATGCTGGTTGTAGTGCAGTTATTGCGCAGGAAAAAATAGTAGGGCAGGTATTTATGCCCTATTATTTCCTTATTTTTTCTAACATTTTTTCAAAAAAAATGATGCGAACAATATCGAAAACCTTTTAATACAAAAAATCCAAATGAAAATGTAGTATAACGACCGTCGCAATTGATATTATTTGGGAATAATATATTAAATCTTATAAAAATTCGGTTTTACAAAATGTACAATAGGTTAGCTATTGTCCAAAACCGTCAAGTATGTCGAAAAATGAACCAGTGGCAAATAATTATTCTGCTAATACAAAATGCTGCGGTCCTGAAATGTTAACATTAATGGAGGAAAATAAAATGATAAGAAAGGGACTTATTTATTCAACGATAACTCTTATGATTTTGCTGTTGGTCAGTTTAGCTATAGCTGCAATCCCACCACCACCAGTCGATCAAAATATGGGGATATATGATAGAGTATTTACTGGTTTTACTACCGATGAATGCAAGGAATGCCATACTGGGAATCTTGTAAGCAGACATCATACGTTGTATGTGATTGGTGAGTATGGATGTATGGATTGCCATGGAATTATCGGGGAAGACAACGAATACAATCTTTCTGCTTTCAGAGAGTGCTCGGACTGCCATTTAAGTTCTCCGCACCATGCAACAGATGATGCTCAGGATTTAAATTGTAGTGCATGTCATGGTAGTTTAGTTGATGATGAAGGTGATGGACACGTAATACCAACCTATGATCAAAGCGATATAACACCAGATACTAGCTTTACTTTCATAAATGGATCCGGGGTTAAAATTGGTGGTTGTGAGGCATGCCATGAACCATCAGGCGATATAAATTCAAACCCGGATACTCACCACAACTTGTATGGGTTTACCAATCACAGTTGTAATGTTTGCCACTCAAGCGCTAGCTCAACGGGAACGCCGGGAGAAGGAGAGGTGGGCCTTGATATCAGATATTGTGAAAAATGTCATGGTATCAAGTCATTACATAATATCCAGTATGACTATAATAATACCAAAGGGTCACTTGGATATGGGCACATTGGTGATGATTGGGACTGCCTGGGCTGTCATGGATACTCTGAATTATACGAATCAAGTTCGCTTGATGATGTTCAGTCCAACGTTGCATCACTTGCTTCGTCTGGAGGATATCCAACTGGACCTATTAATCCAACAATTTACACAGTTAGTCCTAGTGAAGTAACAGAGGGTCTGGAGATGGTCATAATAATTGAGGGTGACAACTTTGAGAATACAATTAATGATATTCTCTATACTTCCAAAGTTATCCTGGATAACGACCTAGTACTGGTAGAATTAGACCCGGATTACATTACACCAACAGAAATCAGAGTGACTATTCTTGGGACACTTGAACCAGGTAATTATCGTTTAACGGTATTAAAGGACGGGAGTCAAAGTAGTAACCCAAAATTATTGGTTGTTGAATCTGCTGAACAGCTATACATAGTCGTACCAAATCTGGCTGGAAATTAACTCTCCCCCGGTATCGCTGAAGAATAATGTAGGGATCTGGCACCAGACCCCTACCTTTTTTTTATTAAAAAAATGTATATTCTCAATTTTCATGCTCAAGAAAATCCAAATGAACAAGGGATTTTGCAAAAACATAAGCAAATCAATATCGATGCGAAGTAATATCTTTATAGTCCTGACTTTCCTGCTGATATTATTATCAGCCAATATTGACAATTCCCAGGCATTGGTAGAAGACGACTGCAGGTTTTGTCATGGTTCTAACCTTTCAGTCACACACCACGAACCATCTCCAGTGGGTTATGGTTGCCTTGACTGCCATCCCGCTGGTACAGAGGAAAAACTTAAAATCGAGGACTGCTTGGTTTGTCATCCTGTTCCAGCAGATATCAATCATGGAGATAATTGTACAGACTGTCACATGGAAGGCGGCAACTATACGGCCCTGAACCGGAATGGTTCCATAATTAGCAAAACAGGTTTTATCGATAGTGTTCATTATAACATTACAGGAGACTTCGACAGTAACAACTATACAGAGATTTCAAAAGTCTGCTGGGGATGCCATGTAAATTATACTGACCAGCTGACAAATCCTGTCCATTCGAAAAATTCCTCCCAGCTACCTTTATGTGAAGATTGCCACGATGCTGACATACCACTGAACAGTAATAATTTACGAATAAATCCAATACAAATACCTGAACATCAGCCCCTTGGCGAGGATGTTCAAACTGACACCTCAACCAGTTGTTCATTCTGCCATAACAATTCATTATCTATTCCAGTTCCAACTACCAATGTCACACATAACACAGCAAGGAACTTTGTATCTCATTATCTCGATACCGACCAGTTAATGACAACAACAAATAACACCACTGAATGTATGTGGTGTCATTATGAAAATAGTGACAATGTATCATGGGGCAAACCCATAAATCCAAACAGTTCCAGTAAGATCAACCACACTTTCCTGAATATCACTAACAACAATAACTGCTACCCATGTCACTTCTTTAAAAGCGATGTTGTTCTGCCATTTACATTCCATGAAATAAATATGACTCCAGGCGCTGGAAAAGATTGCCTGGGCTGCCATGACCTAAATACAACAATTGAAGTTCGTGAAAAATTCCGGATAGATGTACCTGCCATGAACGAATCAGAAACCATTCATTTTGACCTGAATCGTGGATCGGCAGTAACAGTTAGTGAAAATAACGTACGGTGCTGGGCATGTCATGGTGATGGGGATGGTTCAGAAGCAAGCCAGCCACGAAGTCACCCGTCTTCAGTCCACAATCAAACCCCAAGGAACTGCAGCAATATGGACTGCCACAATGTTAATCAGTCCGTCTTCAAAGAACCCATGGTGCATGAGCATTTCAAGAATGTTGATGAGATCGACCAGGATATTAGTACGGAAGTAGATTGTCCGGCGTGCCATTTAAACAGCGTCGCATCTCATCAAGATAATATCATCCCTTCCGATACATCACTGGTATCCCATTACGGCTCCACTTCGGATCTGATCAATACAACGAGTTGTATATTCTGCCACCTTGATGAAGACAATGCAGAAGAATGGGGTAATGCACCTGATCCAACAGATAATATCTCCCGTTTTTCAGATACGGATTGGGAAATAAAATTGTATGTTGGTGATAAATGGCACCTTGGTAATCGTTACTTCCTGACATTTGATGATATTGCTGTCGATGGTGACAGTGCTCACCTGCGGCTATACCAGGGTGATATCTTACTTGAGGATATTGTGATAGATGATGGCCAGAACTATACCTATGAAGCCGATTTCCTTGATTCGGATGATGTGAAGGTAACTAGCAATGTATTTGAGTTGAACTTCACTGCCATATTCAGGAGTTCCAGGACAAAGATGGTAGAAGTTGAAGCAAGACTCTGGAAGCGTATTCATCCGGAGGATGATGATGCTGCCTGTTGGGCCTGCCACATGGATGATTATGTAATTAGTAAGAACAAATATCTTGTACTTGATGAAGATGAAGACCAAATTTATTACGTTGAAAAATTATTAGATTTCTCAGACGACGAAACTCATAATAAGGAGTTTCTCTTCCCCAAACAGCTTGTGTTCGAAGAAGGAGTCAATATGAGTCTTGAAGTTGATGGGGAGTATACACTCACTGCTAAAGAAGTAGACATCAATGGCAAGAGTGCATTCATGACACTGACCAAATCAGGGAGTTTGGTAAAGGAAGGGGTCTACAAAGAAGGAGAGTATCTGGAATATGAGGAAGACCTATTCTTTGACGGGCATGAGATCAAAGATGTAGTTACTTTTTCTGTATGTATAGATAGTGTATTTAACGGACAAAATTACGACGCTGTGATTATTACTGATGTCAAAGTTATCTCAGAACTCATGGGAATGGATGATGATGAGATCTTGGGTGGGTATAATACCAGCCAGCTACATATCAATGATACTTTTTCAATTGGTGGAATCCCGGATACATTCCATGTGCCATTATTGAACGAAGGGCTGGATGGCGGTTCTGATTGTATCTATTGTCATGATGCCAGTAATGGTTTTGGCGTATCATCAGTCAATGCCATACAGAGCCGGTTGGGAGGTCACAGCCAGCTCAATTCCGGCAGACGAACATACCTTGCTGATAATGATATTAATAAAGCTTGCTGGGCCTGTCATGGTGACGGAACTGACCCGGGCAGACATCCTGCTGATTACCTATATCCAAGACAGTGTGAAGATTGTCATGTTGAACTGGAAGTACCAACTTATATTGCAGTGGATCTAAGCGATGAACCACACGGCCAGGCTGAAGATTGCAACCGCTGCCATGGAGGAGATTATCCCGGGCTGCACGTAATCAATATCTTCGAACCATTGACACCATATATCGAGAAGATAAATGCCAGGCCGGAAGTGGTTAAGCCAGGTCAACCAGTGGAAGTGGATTTCACTGCCACAGCCGGTTGGAATATGAAAGTAAGGGACATAGAATATTTCATAGATAGTGATGGTTTGCCAGGAAACGGCACGCAGGTTTTACCGAGTGATGGAATATTCGACGAACAGATGGAAGAAGCTGGATTTATCATTAACACCACCGGACTTGAATTAGGCAACCATACTGTATATGTTCACTCAATGGAGCGAGATAATAAATGGGGCCCGGTCAACAAGGTTGAATTCTCAATAGACCAAACAGCAAGTTCGGCAGGGCAGCCAATTGAGAAAAAAACAAATCTGCTGGGATTAGTATCAATATTATTATTTGTTGCCGGGTTTACATTTTTCCGTAAAGAAAAACCTTCCTTCAAGACTGTGAAAATCCTTCTTGGGATTACCATTATATTATCAGTTATCATTGGATTAGGATATATTTTCCAGACAGATGGGTCTAATCAACTTTCCTCAGTACGAGATTACCAGGAGTTAGGTATTTCCGGAGATGATTGTGATGAATGCCACATTGAAATAATCAATAATAGATCCCTGGAACCGGGCAGGCATTCAGATTTAAAGTGTGTTTACTGTCATCCTGTGCATACACATATCGAATCATGTATCAACTGTCATGCACCGCATGGCATTGGTTTGACGTATGAAGATTGTTTGAATTGTCATCCTGCCCATATACCACATGAAATCGATTATCCTGAAAGTGTTTCAAATAACAACTGTGCTTTATGCCATGAAGCTGTGGGTACAGCACTTGAGTCAAGCACCACGAAGCACAGTACTCTTCAGTGTGCATATTGCCATTCAATTCATGAAGACATCCCAGAGTGCAATGCATGTCATGAACCCCATACTCAGGATATGAGCAATAATGATTGCCTGGAATGTCATCCGGCACATGACCCTGTCGTCATTGAAATGCCAACAATCACCCAGGATAGTGTCTGTGCAGCATGCCACAACGACATTAATTCCACTTTATATGAAAGTAAAACAGAACATAAAGAACTGGGATGTGTTTATTGCCATCCTGACCATAGATATTTGCCAACTTGTGAATCATGTCACGGATTACC
The DNA here is from genome assembly GCA_030610815.1 of Methanosarcinales archaeon. GTDB lineage: Archaea > Halobacteriota > Methanosarcinia > Methanosarcinales > Methanocomedenaceae > Methanocomedens_A. The sequence continues at coordinate 7,851 of JAUWRA010000019.1, read as the reverse complement.
GCATCTAAAGGCAATACATGAAGATTATCCAGTATGCATGCAATGCCACATTATTTCACATGATGTGAAAAATATCATGTTTACAAAATAGACAAACAGGACCTCGCTGTTGAGATTATCTTGTCAAGTCAGAAGTGTTAACCAATTTTCGTTCACTATTGCCGGAATATGTTGCTGTTATTGGACTATATTTATTAACTTCCAGGTCTTGATATTTCCTTTCGGATCGGCCCATGATAATGAAAAATATCCTTTTTTGGATTTTTTACCATATGAGAATCAATAATGTCCCCAAGCATCACAAAGACAAATACAAATGTCAGATAGATTATAATTATCTTTGAGGGGTCTATGAAAGGATAGCCATATATTGCCTGGATGTTAGCTTGGATTGCCATTATCCCGCCTATGGAAATGGCAGCTAAAAATCCATTTGTCATCCAGTAACTCTTTTTATGAGATTGTATGTATGAGATGAACACCAGTATGAGAATAACCAACGTTATCCAAAGTTTAGTTGTAATAAAAATTCCAGGACCCTGGGTTGAGTACAGGTGGCTGAAAAATACATTTGATTCAGCTCCCACTCCTTTTATATTCATTAGAAGAGCCCCTGTCAATGCATCACCAATACCAAAGGTAGTGAATGCTAAAAGATATAGAAAATGCTGGATTGAAATGTGACTAATTATGCGTTTGAAAAAATGAATAAAATCCGCAGATTTGTTTTTGATATTCCCCATCATATGACATTCTCCATTAGTAATATCATCATCATTATAATGCTCATATACTATTATGTGACTTAATGTACTTAACATTAACTTCTAAAAAAAGTGTTCTTAGATAATCTAATACATCAATATTGCTTGTTGCATTTAACAAGCTGACCGTCGGCGAAATGCTCACTTCGTCCGCATTTTCTAAACCTGCAGGAAAGTATATGCTTTCCTATAAGTCCAGAAACAATGTTTTGAAAAAAAAGATCAACTCATTCCCAACCCTGAAAAAAAGTATATGGGAAGCCTTTCACAACTTCCCCATCCGGCCTTACACTTCGTAATCCTTAAGACCAGGTGCCTGTTTCGGTCCTTTTTGTTCCTTGGTGGCTGCGATCACATCATCGATACGCAGTATCATACTGGCAGCCTCCGATGCAGAATCAATTGCCTGCAGTTTGACCTTCAGGGGCTCGACAACACCCGCAGATTTCATATCCTCAATTTTATTAGCAAACACATTAAGCCCGGCATACTTCTCGCCTGCCTCGTGCCTGCTCTTAAGTTCCACAAGTTTGTCAATATGGTCAAGGCCGCTGGTCTCTGCCAGGGTTTTGGGTATTACCTCAATAGCCTCAGCAAACTTATTCACAGCCAGCTGTTCCCTGCCCTTCAATGAAGCAGCATATTCCCTCAGGCGCAGTGCCAGTTCGATCTCAGGCGAACCTCCGCCTGCAACTACACGCCCATCCTCCAGTACAACACCCACTACCATGAGGGCATCGTGCATGGCCCTGGCAAGGTTGTCTACCACCTGCTCGGTACCGCCTCTCAGGATTATGGAAATGGTCTTCTTGTCAGGGCAATCACGGATAAAGATCATCTCACCGTTGCCAACCATGACCTCTTCCACAACACCGGCAGTGCCCAGGTCGTCAGGGGTCAGTTCATCAAGATTAGTAATTATACGGCCGCTGGTACACTCAGCCAGTTTTTTCAGTTGCTTGAAATTCACCCTGTGGATCACAAAAAGACCAGCCTTGGCAAGATAATGGCGGGCAAGATCATCCACACCTTTCTTGCAGAACACAGCATTTGCGCCGCTGTTTATCACTTTGTCTACAACTTCCTTGATCATTTCTTCTTCACGATCAATAAAAGCCCGGCGCTGGGTTACACCTGTAAGAGATATTTCACTCTTGAATTCCATCGACCTTACCTCAATAGGTGTGGCAAGGATGGCAATCCTGGCATCTTCAACCCGCTTGGGCATGCTCTGGTGAGTTCGTGTCCTGTCGATGATCAGGCCCTCCACCAGTTCGGTGTCCTCCATTTCACCCTCTACCCTGCGCTCCATCTGGATATCCTTAATGTCCACGGTATACTTTCCGTCCACTCCTTTCTTGACAATGGATTTGACAGCCCTGACCACCAGTGGTGCCAGTATATCCTTGGAAGATTCAGCACCTTTGCCGGTAAGGGCAGTGCCTGCGATATTGATAAGAGTATCTTCATCATCCACTGAGATATCAGATGTAAGTCCTTCAAGTATCTCATGGGATTTACTTGCAGCCAAAGCGTATCCTGCAGTAATGGTCGTGCTGTGCACATTCAGGTCCAGCAGGTCTTCCGCCTTTGCCAGCAGTTCCCCCGTTAATATGGCGGCTGTTGTGGTACCGTCCCCTACTTCATCGTCCTGGGTCTTGGCCACTTCCACCACCATCTTGGCTGCCGGGTGTTTGATGTCCATCTCATCCAGGATGGTAGCTCCGTCATTGGTGATGGTTACCTGACCTGCCGAGTTCACCAGCATCTTATCCATGCCTTTGGGACCCAAGGTTGTCCGTACAGCAGATGCGACCACCTTGGCCGCCATGATATTGCCCCTTTGGGCTTCGCTGCCTGTAGTTCTCTGCGTCCCCTGTTTAAGTATCGTAATTGGCTGACCGCCTAACTGTGCTGCCATTGATATTCTCCTGAAATATTTTATTGAAATATTCTGCTTATTGAAATGTTCTACTGATAATTATAAACCAAGTATTGGAATTCGATTTTTGTATGTTTGAACTTCTATATTTAGATTGTGGTACGTTCTATTTCCACACCATATATCTGTTCAGGGTTATCCTTGTGTATCTTCCAGAATACATCGTCCCCCCATTCACCAGCTAACGCAAGGGTCTTGCGGGGTACTGTCCTCGGTCCAAGCACCGCACCCGGACGCTGGGGGTCGTCAATATAGTCGGTCTCCATCATGAACCTGTCTCCCTGCGAAAGTGATTCCTTTATCATGCCCTTACCAGCAAGCACCCCGGGCCATAAGCCGCACCTGGCAAATTCGTCCACCATCGGTGGTGAAAAGTGCTTGATAACCTTTCCCGGGGTAAGCCCGGATTTCCTTGCCATATCAGCGATCTCCCTGATATTGTCCGGTGTGGCACTCTCGGTATGCAATTGCAGGGGACAGCCCACATCCCTGGCCAGTTCCATGGCATACATAAGTATTTCATTCGAAGCTTCCCACAATGCCGGTTCCACTTCATAATGGGGACGACCGGATTTCATACCTACTGCCTGTCCCTCTTCCACATACTTTGCAGCCAGTTCCAGGCCCGACTTCATCAATTCGACGGTTCTGTCAAGTCCCACCCTGCCATACATCTTTGTAATAGCGGCAGGATGTACTCCAAGTACGGGAAAGGCAGTTACACCAACCTTTTTCACTTCTGCTGCCATGTGAACGGTCTCATCGAACACTTTATGGTAATCGTCAGGATGATCTATTGTCACACCTATGGTCCAGGAAGGTTTTGAAACTAAAAAAATATGTGTGCCACCAGCACGCTGGAACGCTTTGGCAGCTTCCACACCCTGACACCTGTGGTCAAGGTGTATATGATGGTCAGTAATAGGAAAAATCACGTCAGTGTTCAAAGCAGTCCCAGACCGTCCAGTTCTTCAACAATCTTATCAACTGCCGCATCTGCGTCGGCTGTCTTTTTTCCACCTGTAACTACAAGCTTTCCAGAGCCGAACAGCAGCATTACCACTTTTGGTTCTGCGATCCTGTAGACCAGTCCGGGGAACTGTTCGGGTTCATATTCGATATTCTCAAGTCCCAACCCGATGGCTATGGCATTCAGGTTCAGCACAGCACCCAGGTCTGCCGATGCCACGATATTCTGGACTATGATCTCAGGATTGTCCATGACATCCACACCCATACTCTTCAGTTCGGAAAAAACCTTTTTCAGGCCGTTGTGCACGTCATCTATGCTTTTGGCACCAGTGCATACGATTTTTCCACTTCCGAATATCAGGGCTGCTGTTTTTGGTTCTTTTGTTCTGTAGACTACACCTGGAAAACGTTCTTTATTGTAATCTGCACCATCCAACTGCAGTGTGATCTTGGGAAGGTCAAGACTGGTACCGATAGCGGTAGAAGCAACAACATTCTCAATTTTAATAGTTTTTTTAGGATCATAAATTTCGGACATTATTATCACTACACTGTTAAGGGTATTCAAACCTTTATATACTTTAAGTAGAGCTGCAAGTGGTTTGGCTTTTCTATAATGGGGGGCAGGGGTTGTTGCAATAATATTCAATTCCTCCAAACTCTTTGAATGAGATGTTACTTTGGCTGCTTTCCTTCAATTGCTATTATTTTGGTTTTATCAATACATCCTGGGTGATCTAATAATTTATATTAATAAACGCAGACTCATCATTATTATGATACTAATGAAACAGTTAAATACTATTGAATTAATGTTTAGTTAACGGAATAATAGGGAAAAATCGTGTAGGAAAGATTATTGCTTCCTACATAAGTTGTAGTTCAAATTTTTCCAATTAGTCTAAAAAAAGAAAAGGAGAATAAAAAAATGAATAAAAAAATGAATAAATTGGTACTGCTATCAGTGCTTATGATAGCAATTATCGGTACTTTTGGAACTGTATCGGCTGCTGAACCACTAACAGTCGAGTTGATCGCTGATGGTGGCAATGTAGAGACCGCGTTCCCAGTTGGTGTGGTTGAAGTAACGAATGATGATGAATACCTCTATGTTACATATACGACTACCGATGGCTGGTTGTTGAATGAAACGCATCTGCATATCGCAAATGAGTCAGAATATATTCCCCAGACAAAGAAAGGAAATCCAAAAGTAGGCAAATTTGATTATTCCAGCTCCACCGTTCACGAATATATAATATCTTTAGAAGGGTATAATGAAGGTGATGAAGTAATTATTGCTGCCCATGCAGCTGTACAATTATTTGTGGAATTAAATCCTATTACCGGGGAAAACATATTTAGATATGAATCCGCATGGGGCGAGGGCGACGAATTCAATGAGGATAGGAACTGGGCAATGTTCATAACATATGAAATTCCACTAACAGTAGAAGAACCAGTACCAGCTTAATAAGTTCCACCGAATGAACCAGTAATTCAGCATTACAGGACGAAGCAAGATTTATCTTACTAATTCAAGATTGGTTTGATATTTCTGCTTCTTCTATTTTCTTTTTTAAAGACCAGCTTTTTAAAATTGTCTATTGACCCGCTAATCCTTTGATGCCATTTAAAACATTCACGGTTTATATCTTTCATCATTCAACATTGGAACATGCAAACTTGCAACAATATCAAGAGAGATCCAAATCATAAGTAAATTTAAGGGTCATACTTAATGATCAGCATATCGAATATTTCCTATAGCCCATTGCATCCATCCGGTTGGTATCCAGCACATCCACCAGCAGTTTCAGATCACTATCTAACGGCTGGCACTGCCTGGCTGGCGGTATCACCTTTACATTCCGTTTCACGAACACGGCCCCGCCCCGCATATTGGCGCACATGTACCCCGAACTCTTCCCTGTTATGATCAGGTTGCCCGCACGCATATCAGCAGCTGCAAACTCGCCCGCACCACCCTGCACCACCACTGTACCGCCCGAAAGCAGAGTGCCGGTGTTCATACCCGCATCCCCTTCTATAATAATAGTGCCCTTTCGCATCAGTATGCCAGTGCTCAGGCTCACATCCCCCCGGACTACCACCCTTACATCCCGCTCACACCGCGCACCTACCGTGTCCCTGACTACTCCATCTGCCAGCACCAGACACGGCACTTCTCCTTCCCCATCCCCTTCCTGGAATGAATTGCCGATGTCAGTAAATTCATCCTCTCCCAGCCCGTTATGCAGGATGTCAGTGATGGACCTGAAACACCTGTAGCCCTCCCGGTCAGGCACTACCTCGACTACGTTTCCCATAGGTTGCGCCACGCTACCTGACACATATATCCTGCCTGAGACCATGCTGATACCCATACGTGTGCCCACATTCCCGTCCACAAATATACTTCCGGCATCCAGCGCCCGCCCGCTGCCACCGAAATATTTCAGGTCAACACCCAGGCTGGAACCAAGCCTGCTGCCAGTATTCCCCCTTATCCGGACATCTTTACCCGATATTAGATGTTCTACCAGATCCCTGTAAGTAAAATGTGTACCTACCTGCCCTTCCACGGGTTTACCGGGGTCAAGCTCCGAACCCTTATGCTGCCAATAAAAATTATATGTAAAGTCACAAAGGCAATCCACTTGTGTGGAAATATCCAGGGTCAGCAGGTCAGTCATCCAGACCTAATTATCCTGGTTTACTTAACTAATTATCTAAATCCTTTTATTGTGCAATGACATTTTGTGTCCCATGAAACTGTGGGCTCTCAGGGTACCCGCCACAATGGCAGAGGATATTCGAAGGATGCTGCTCCAGGCCGGGCATATCCATCCGGAAGCGCAAATACGCCGTGACGATGAACACATCCTCATACCTGTGACTGGAAAGCCTGAGCCGGACGAACTGGGGGCACTGCCCGGTGCAGATGAGAATATTGCCGTTATTGAGGCCGAATTTGAGCCCAAACGAAAAAAGCCGTCACTGGAAGAAATATTGGGATTCACGCCCGGCTTTGACGTGATCGGCGATATTGCCATCATTGATGCCGATGACCCTGATGCAACACGTATTGCAAAGGCCTTGATTGAGTACAGGAAAAGCATAAATGTGGTACTGGGGGCGGTTGGCCCGGTAGAAGGCGAGTTCAGGACCCGGCAGTGGGTGGTACTGGCAGGCGAACATAGGACCCATACTGTGCATAAGGAACACGGCTGCCGATATAATGTGGACCTTGCCGGTGCCTATTTCTCAGCCCGGCTTGGAACTGAGCGAAAAAGGGTGGCTGACATGGTAAAGCCGGGGCAGTATGTGGTGGACCTGTTCGCAGGCGTGGGACCGTTCAGCATCCTGATCGGAAAGAGTGTACCAGGGGCCAGTGTGGTGGCGGTAGATAAGAATCCTGGGGCTGTCAAGCTCCTGCGTGAGAATATTCGCCTCAACCGGCTGGATAACGTGACGGCAGTGGAAGATGATGCAAGACATGCGGCAGGGAATTTGAAACATTCGGCAGACCATGTTATCATGAACCTGCCCCAGTCTGCCAGGGAGTTCCTGGATTGCGGCATACTGGCGGCAAAGAATGGGGGTGTGGTGCACTTTTATGATATCACACATGAGGATGACCTTTACGGCACATCGTGGGGACTGATACAGGAAGCTGCGGCACGTACGGGGAGAAAGGTGGAATGTACAGGGAGAAGGATTGTGAGGTCGTATGCTCCATACCAGTATAATGTGTGTATTGAGTTTCGGGTGATTGATGATTAGAATTTCCAATTTGAGATTTTATCTTTAAATCATAAAAAATCAGATTTGTTTAGCCCGATTTTCATTTTTTAGCCACAGGAGGCACAGAGAAATGTAGAAACGCTATGTGCACTCTGTGGCTTTAAAATTAAATATATTATATATTTCAACAGCCATGGCGCCCCCCGACAACAATCTCCAACAATCGAGGCTGCTGCACGCACGCCACCCCCAATCCCTGTTCCAGACCCAGAAGATCATTCAGGTTCCATGGCGTCAAGTTAGGCTTGCAACTTCGTAAATTTCTCCATCTATTTTTGGCTCGAAAAGCTTACTCAGTGCCACAAAATTGTTCCACAATCCAATAAGAAAAGGTTAACATGTATGTAGTGTATATACACTACAACC
>JAUWRA010000020.1 GCA_030610815.1 Methanosarcinales archaeon | reverse complement strand
CACGCATCAAGGTCAGATGCCGTCAGGGATGCCATCAGGAGATATATCCAGTATCACGAATGGATGAATGACGTTAAAGGAGAACGTATAGGAATATTCGAGATAGTCTACAACCCGGTAAAGAAAGGTTTACCTGCCATTATTGAAAAAATAATTTTTGAGTCAAATGAAATATTACTATCCTCGATGCGGGTTCATATTACCAGTGATTATTACATGCGTATTTTAGTCCTGCGCGGAGAAGGAGAACGCCTGATAAAAATGGCGGCAAAATTAACTGCCCTAAAAGGTGTGATACATGTGAAGATAAACACTGTGAACTTCTGTGAATAGGGTTACACAAAATGTCTTATACCCCATCTTTGACAGATAGTAAAATGACAACAGTGGATAAAGCGCAATAATGATCCTGTCGACATTTATCACCACCTAAAGCTGTCGTAACGCCTTGACCGGGTCCAGTTTTGCACCCCTCCATGCAGGATAAATGCCCGCAATAACGGATATGACCAATGATATCAGGAACCCGGCTGCAAGTATTTGTATATTTATTACTGTTAAATGTTCGAAATCCGCGATCCCCAACTGTGCTACCAGCATGGGCCTGCCCACACTGTCTATTAAAATGGAAAAAAGAACCCCAAGCAGGTCACCAAGTATCCCTCCCAGTACACCTATAATGATACATTCGGATAAAAACATCCTGATTATGTCCAATTCCGATGCCCCTATGGCCTTGGTAATTCCGATCTCATGAGTGCGTTCATACACCGAAACGATCATCGTATTTATTATCATCAGACCGCCCACGATCAATGATATGCCTGAGAAGAATGCAAGAACAAGGGTCACAGCGTTCATTATTTTGTTGACCGAATCTATTTCATCCTGTGCACTATAGCAGGTCAGCCCCAGTTTCTCAATGGCAGTTCTTGCAGCCGGCGTCTGGCCGGACTTATCCAGCTTGACCATAATGCCGTCATAAACATCTTTCCCAGTAAGCTCCCTGGCAATATTCATATCTATGAATGCCTGGTCATCGGTATCGGTCCCGGTAGGTTTTAACCTGCCTGCTATCATGAAGGTAATATCCTTATCTATCGCCCTGCCTTCTTCTCCGTACAACCTGATCCTGGCATCTATGGCGTTTCCGATCTCTGCCCCCTCAATCTTTGCGAATTTCTCCCCGATATCACTTCCCAGCACGATCTGGTATGTTCCTTCCTCAAACCACATGCCGGCTTCAAGTTGTAGATCTTTGGCATCCATATATTCCGCTGAAATGCCGTTGGCCTCAAAGTATGTCTTATTTGGTGTCACATATGCATCCTTAACATATGGGGCAACTACAGACCCGTATTCCCTGACCGCACGTACCTTTGATTCGGTTATCAGGATAATATTTCCATTGCTTACTCCCGGAGATACCTCTATTAAGGTCAGGTCATGGGATTTTTCGATCTCACTAACTGCATTGACACGAATCCCTTCCCCCAGGGATGTAACTCCGACTACGGCCGCTACACCTACTGATATCCCGAGCAAGATCAGCAGTGTCCTGACCTTTTTGGTTCGCAACTGCCTCATTGCCAGTAAGAATGCCTCAATCAACGATCTCACCGTCCGTTATTGTTATCACCCTGTCGGCATTGTTAGCCATTACACTGTCGTGTGTTGTAACAACGAATGTGATCCCCTGTTCTTTATTCAGCTTTTTCATAAGGTCAACTATCTTCTTTCCGGTCCCGGAGTCTATATTCCCGGTCGGTTCATCTGCAAGGATAAGCCTGGGATGGTTTGCAAGTGCACGGGCAATAGCCACTCGCTGCTGCTCGCCTCCGGATAGTTCTGAAGGGAGATGAAGCGCCCTGTTACTTAGTCCCACAGATTCCAACAGTTCTTCTGCCCTCTTTATCCGTTCTGGCTTTGGAACCTTGTTGAAATACATGGGATACCATACATTCTCCAGGGCATTCATTGTTGATATGAGGTTGAATCCCTGGAAGACGAACCCTATTGTTTGCCTGTGTAGTTGCACGAGACTGCCGGCATTCCCGTAGTCGATCTTCACATTATCTATATAGACATCACCGGCGGTAGGCTTGTCCAGGCATCCTACAATGTTTAGCAGTGTAGATTTCCCTGATCCGGACGGCCCCATTATCGAAATAAACTCGCCACTGGCAACAGTCAGGTTTACATCACTAAGTGCCACCACCTGGTTCCCCGAGCCAAAGGTGTAGTGCCTTGACAATCCCTGTGTTTTAACCATACACATAATTACTCACCTTTTACCTGCCACGTATGCAAAGAATATTGAAACAATTCCGATCAGTAGCTCGAAACCTGCTGTTTTGTTCGCTTTAGCTTCTCCTTCCTCTTTGAACTCCAGCACTAGAATCGCATTTGTCACCAACATGTAATCACCACTGTCCTGTATGCTGGCAAAATTATCTTTGGTTTTCAGGTAATTTGTTACTTCCCGCTCATCTATAGCGATCTGGGTTGATTCACTGGTCATGTATATGTCTTTCCACACTTTTCCGCTGCCAAATAATATCCTGATAATATCTCCCAGAATGGGCGTGACTTCTGCTTTCTCGTTAAAAAAAAGCTTGTTGCGAGTCTGTTTTGCGCCCTGGGTCAAGCCCCCGGACGGAGAAGCAGTTATCAGGTATGCCCTGCTCACCTTTTCTGCATCTACATCACCTTTGAAATATGTGGTCGTTGTAGCCATTTCCGGGGTGATACCATGTTCAGCATAGATCATATCACAACCTTCATTGACCCAATATTCAATGACGGGGGAGTCCTGGTATTCATAGATAATGAGCAGTCCGATTCCCTGTAAACAAAATGTCCGCTCATCATCTGCCGAATTTTGTAATGATATCGAATAAGTGCCATTTTCATGTATCCGGTCGCTCAGATCATAGACATCTGTGCCTGAAAAGAAGTCGTATCTCGCTGCAAATCCTTTAGTATCGGTATATCTCGAATCATGTGATACCGGATTTACAACATCATGATGCATGACTGTTGCATTCATCACCGGATATATACCTTCCAGACCTTTTTTACTCCATACCCAGTAGGTATATGCCCTTACATATCTGATACTTGAACCGTCCGGAACAGCAACTTCGAAGTCAACCGTGTAGGTATCATTTGACTTCATCTCTCCGCTGTATTTGCTGTTGCCAAGAGTAAATTCGACACCGCCCGGGTGTACATCATGCAAAACAGTAGTCAGCGGCTTGTCTCCGGCATATGATGCAGATGCCGGAAAAATAACTATTATCAGGAGACTAAGTAAAATTAAATACGATTTCATCCACATTATTGTCCTCATCTGATTCAATTACATAGTTCTTCTCGTCTACTATTGCTTTGAGGGTATGTTCGCCCCCTTCAACCGTTACTATCATTTCCTCTTCCATCGAAGAACTGCCGTCCAGCTCCTTGATATGCAGTGCCGCAATTTTTTCTTCATCAAGATACAGGTTAACGTCAAATTGTCTGGCTGGTGACTCCCCGTTATTCATAATTACTATGGGAACTTGATAGCCTGTTTGTTGGTATTCTGTGTCGGGTCCGGTACAGCCGCTAAAAAATGCAGCTACAAGAAGAACTGCTATCAAGAATGCTTTTTTTCGTCTAAGACTTCCAATAAAGAGTAACATCAATAACGGTGATGATGCTTTAGCCAGGCTGTTTTGGTTTTCAGTCTTTTTTGGTTCTCCTATGGAAATCGACAGGTCGGGTCTGGTATTGACATCTACTTCTGCTTCATAGACATTGTTATTTTCATTTGACTCCAGTACTGCATTTTCAGGATCGACTATTATCTCCAGGATATGGGGTCCTGCCGTAGCATGCCAGTTGATCGTTGACCTGATAACACCGCTGGCATCCATATACACTTCTGTCGTTGAAGCCTCATTGCCGTCAACATTCAGCCTGATCTTGACCATCCCTTCATGCAATCCACCCGGATTACCTATCACTACCGGTATCTCAACATCATTTCCCTCGATAAGACTATTTTCATGGATCCCAACTTCTATCGATAGATCAGGTCCGGGATCGGTAGCTGTCCTGTACTTCAATACCAGCGACGTGATAACCGGGTGCAGATAGTCTTCACCTTCGTTATCGCCAATCTTTCCATCCCCATCCAGGTCACGTCCTAAAAGGAAGGTAAGAATATTTTCTGTCTGTGTATATTCAAGTACATCGAAATACTCAATATCAAAATAACTGCTCCGAATGCCTGAACCGGAACATGCATCACCACTTACCTCATTGGCAATATCCGTTACTCCGGTGTGGTATCCCATATCAAGTAGATATTGAGGTGTGGTCCCAAGCTGGTTTCCATTAAATAACAGATAATCCGGCAGGCCCTTTGAACTTGTCAGGTAGACCACTGTGAGCTCTGCTCCATCCGGACTGTTCTGGTTTTGCATATCATTGAAAAACACAGATGTCTCATAATTCATATTTTTTTGCATCCCGCTCCATCCCGTACCATAGAGATTCACATTCCCCTCATATATCTCGTAAGTGATCCCGGGTGCATTCTTGTCTTCATAGACAGCGGCAAGTACAGTACCGTACACCCTGCCGTCAAGTTTATTACCGGGTTCTCCCTGGCTTGTTTCAATGATAACCGCATTCTCGCCGTTCACAACAATATCAGTTACATCATAGTATACCCAGTAAACCCCATGGCCTGAACAGTACACGTTTGAGTTGTCATCATTAATTCCCAGCAGCGGTACTTTATCCATGCTTTTGCCGTTCATGTCAACCTGGACCCACCCTTCATACTCTTCCTTGCCGCCCCAGATACCGATATACAGGCGTGCCCACCTGATATGACCATCCGGCACATCAAATTCCTGGGAGTATGGCGGGAATTCCAGGCCGTGGCCGCCGTCGATATATACTCCACCATTAACCGTGCCTTGTGAAGCGATCGTAAACGGTATGCCGTCATATGAATAGCTCGCCTGGGCTGCCGGAATGAATATGAACAGTATTAAAATAATTGAACTCTTCTTCATAATCTTTCACTCAATTGCTGTATATTCTCTGATCGTTGTGGCAGCTAACAAAAAGTTACCCACTCCTCAATCCTGTGTATCTCCCAATATTTCTATTGCCTTTTGGAGATGGCTGCCTGCCAGGTCCATAGCCTCAGCAGCCAGTAACAGTTCTGCTTCAATATCCTGGTGTCCTATCTCTCCAGCCTCTTGTGCTTGCTTTCGAAAGCCTGCGGCATGGCTGCTATTATGCCCGGCCCAGTGTTCAAGTTTTATCTTTAACTTTTCAGGTTGCATTACATCATAGCTCCTCTCACTTTTTTAGCAATACTGTATCCTATAGCCCCTCCTATCAGACCGCCGATGGCGGCAATACCCACCTCTCCCCAGGCATACCATGGGGCATAATATACCTTCCAGACAGCAGGTGCAAAAAAGAAATAGAACATCCAGTAAGCATAGGCACTCCTTGCCACACAGTAGATTATAGCCGTGCTCCTCCTGTCTGCATAATCTTTCTTGAATAACAATACCAGAATATCCACGATTATGCCTTCGGTCATATACCACCCCATCCATATAGTGATATTAGAGCCCCACACCACAAGTGCTACAAGTTCGACCACCGTGAACAGCAGCGTGGCCGTGCCAGGTTTTCTTACCAGCTGGAGTGCGATTATCATCAACACGGCCGTTGGTATGGTGAACAGCAGTCCGCCAAAGGGACCAAGCAGGTCGTTGAATGTCTGCCAGAACCACCTGAAAACAACACCGATAAGGCCGGCCAGGAGTGCTATGGTGATAAGGTCAATGGTAGTGAACTGTTCAAGCACATTGAACTTCCAGGCAATTAAAAAGGCCAGTAAAATGATACATATGCTTGCAAGCACAGTGCCGTAGGTTATCCAGGAAGGTGGAGGGACAACCTCAACAGTATGGGTATAGCTGGTGGAATGGGTACCTGTACCGTCCTCGTAGCTGGCTGATATTGCAAAACTTCCCTTTTTCTTGAATTCGATCGATTCGGGCGGCTTTACACTGAAAATAAATGAGATGGATTCACCTGGCCCCAACTCCCCGATCCTGGCTGTTACAATATTATTATCAGCACTGATGTTTTTCATTGCCTGTACCGGGATCTCGATATCCATTTTAAGCGGGACTTCCACAGATACCAGGATATTGCGCAGGGTTTCATCCCCTGTATTGGTCAGGACAACCTGGCCCCTTTCATACCATGATACACCGGCAACCAGTCTGTTTTCCTGGTAAATTTCCTTATTCTTCAAGGGTATGTCCATGCCAATTTCAAGTTCAGCCGCTGCTAATTGCGGCAGGAAAAAGATCAGTAAGATAAGAATGGCTATCCGCTTCATTTTTTACTCCTTACCCTGTATATCAGGAATATCATTGAAACAACCACAACCATAACAACTGCTCTTGGTAAATTTTCTCCTTTTGATTCAGCCATTGGGTGGATCTCAATGTAATCATCTCCCTGGTCCTCCATGAATTCTACAGAAAGAACTGCATTAAAAGGATGGATATATGTTTCCTCGCCACGCTCAAACAAGACTGAATTATTGGCAGTTCCAACAAACTCTGTGACATCCCACCTGTCCAGGTCAAAGTATGCACCAGACTTTCGCCTGCCAACATCCTCACCCAGCAGATTGGAATTGAAATATAACCTGTCTATCTCATCCTCATTACCTGCAATTATCATTGTCCACAGTGTGGCATTTATTGTCTCTCTTGGGATATCACCTTTGAATATTACCTCAGCATGGTCTATTTTGGACGTTTGGGAGAGGGCATGGTTCCCTTCGGCAATCCAGAACCGGGTTTGTGGCATGGCAGCATCCTTATACACTGCCACCAGGACAATACTGTACGGCGCACCGTTTGTGTTATGATAGGTTACTGATACAGTGTTCATCCCAGGTGACAATTCATCGGTGACATTTAAGACATAATCGCAAATCCCCCATGCGGCCACATAGTCAGGTTCGCTTGTTTTACCCAGGCTTTTTCCATTGATGCTGACCTCGATCCAGTCGTCTTCGTTATAATTCCATACAGGTACATACAGGCGGGCATATTCAATGTTACCGGGCAGGTCAAAGTATTCCACATAAGGGTCTTCATAAGTAAGGCCGTGACCGCCACCCACATAAACCCCACCATGGATTCTGCCCTCGGCTATGACATACAGCGGCGTGCCATCACCCCGCCATTCACCGGCAGAGGCCAGGGGTACCAGCAACAAGATAGTAATGAAAAGAGCGATTTCCTTCATATTATATCCCCGGCACTGTGCCGCCATAACCTATAAAACTGAGATATAACCCGGTACTCATGAAGACAAAGATATATGAGAGAAAAATATAATCAGCCCGACCCAGTTTTAGTTCATTTAGATATGTCCTGTTCTTTGTTGCCCGAAAGGCCCTTGAATCGGCAGCGATAGCCATCTGCCGACCTGACCTTAAAATATTGATGACCAGCGGGAAAAAGAGGTGTTTTAATGCGATTATCTTGTTGGTGATACCCTTCATCTTAAGGCCCCGTACCTGCATGGCATTTATAGTTATGAGACTTTCCTCTATCATGGAAGGAGCAAAACTTACTGCAGAAGAAACCATGAAAGCGATCTCGCTTGGAAAACCGAAGTGCCTCTTGCCTATCTGGATAAAACGTACAAGACCTGCAATGAGCTCACTGGGATGGGTGGTGGCCACAAGCAGGAGGGCGGCACTTACCGATGCCATGAACCGGAATGACTGGATGAAACCATACACGGCACCTTCCATATATACATGGATCCCGCCTGTAATGGGTCCAATTACAGGGAAGTGTGCCGGGATTATGGTAAATGTGGGTGTTTCACCCCAGTAGTAGAATAATGATTGGGAGATCATGAACCCGAAGACCATAGTAAACAGTACGAAAGCAATGGATTTGATCTTCTCTTTGGAGGGGCGTAACAGTGCCCAGAAAGGCAGGGTTGACAGGAATATCGCAAGCAATACCCAGGGTACACCGGCCGTTATGGTCAGGGTAGACACACTGAATACCCATATTAACTTGACCCTCGGGTCAATGCTGTGGATTATTGTCTCCTTTTGTTCGTAACGAAATATTCCCCGCAAAAGATCACCAAAATCACTAAGATTTTACGTAGACGTAATACTTCCGATATAAGGCTATGTTATTTATACTTAATTGGTGTTATTCGGTTGGATATAAATCGAAATGATATCAATTAAAAATCTTACATATTATTATCCTGGTTTTGAAGATGCAGTACTTGATAATATCAACCTGACAGTAGAAGAGGGTGAGTTCATACTCTTACTTGGGCCCAGCGGTTGCGGGAAATCAACTCTTGTCCAGTGCCTGAATGGTATTATTCCCAAAATTGCCAGCGGAGACCTGAGTGGTGAGATATTCATAAACAAAAAAAATGTCAGGGACCATAAGGTCTACGAGTTATCCACCGATGTCGGGCTGGTGTTCCAGAACCCTGATACCCAGTTGTTCGGGCTGACAGTAGAAGAGGATGTTGCTTTTGGCCCTGAGAACCTGGGTATTGAAAGAGAAGGGATACGTGCACGTGTGAAGCACTCCCTGGAAACGGTCGGATTGGAGGACTTTAAGGACAGGTTCACTTTCACGCTGTCCGGGGGTGAGAAGCAGCGAACAGCTATTGCAGGCAACCTTGCTATGGAACCCAAAATACTGGTGCTTGACGAACCCACCTCAGACCTTGACCCTGCAGGTACGAAAGAGGTGTTTGAGACCTTGAAACACCTGAACAGGGATAGGAAGATCACAATAATCCTGATCGAGCATAAGATCGATGAGGTGATGGGGCTTGCAGACAGGTCGGTAGTGATGGACAAGGGCAGGATAATCCTGGATGGTAATACCTGTGATATTTTCAGCCGGAACCTTGATGTCCTGGAGGAAATTGGCATTCACCTGCCCCAGTTGATGCGCATTTCCAGTTTGCTGGGGGTAAGACCATCCTACAAGGAAATTGTATCTGGCCTGGGCAGTCTCAACGGCTCTTTCAAAGACCTGCCAGCTACATACCATCCGGCCAGGGGTCCGCCCCAGGTGGTATTTGAGAATGTCGAATTCGGTTACCCTGGCGGCAACCAGGCATTGAAGGGTGTGAACCTGGAAATTAGACGGGGTGAATTTGTGGCACTGATCGGGCCCAACGGCTCGGGAAAGACCACACTGTTGAGCTGCCTGATAGGACTTAACAGGCCAACGGCGGGGCGAATACTGATTAACGGGCAGGATATCCGGAAACGTGGTGTGGCAGAGCAGGCCCAGGTTGTGGGGTACCTGTTCCAGAATCCGGATTACCAGTTATTTACTGATAGTGTGCATGAGGAAGTGGCTTTCGGGCTGAAGAACAGGCAGGCAAGACCTGATGATATTGAGAAAAGGGTGGACCAGGCCCTGGAAATGATGGAACTGTCAGAATACCGCGACCGGCACCCGCACTCACTGAGCCGGGGCCAGAGGCAGAGGCTGGCGGTTGCTTCGATATTGTCTATGGAACCTGATATTATTGTGCTGGACGAACCTACTACCGGGCAGGACAGGGGACATCTGAACAAGTTCCTTGCCCAGATGAAAATGTTGAACGAGGCTGGAAAAACGATAATCCTGATAAGCCACGACATGGGCGTGGTTGCAGAATATACCAGCAGGACCATTGTGATGAAAGATGGGGGGATATTGATGGATGCGGGTACCAGGGAGGTGTTTTCCAGGCCTGATGTTCTTGGGGAGGCGTCCATTGAGCCGCATCTGCTTGCCAGGGCGTGTAATGATGTGCGAGGGGAGGGGGGAGATATTCCTGTGCTGCTGACTGTGGGGGAACTGGAGCGGTATTTGGGATAGGAGGGGGGATTTGTTTTCTGGCTTCGCTGCGGAGGGTGCGAACAGGGCGAAGACTGGGGTTTTGTGAATTTAGCTGAGTATAATATTGAAGTCCCATCCGCGCCACCCCGCAATGAAATTGCGGAACATCTATGTTATTTCATCCCTTCCTTCTCAAAAAATATGTTATTGCCAATAATCCTGCAATTGCAAATATAGCTTCAAATCCTGAAACGCCTGGTAGTGTTGATGGTTCAGCTACAATCTTTATTAGCCAGATATCATCATCACCGGGTCCGTACAAATTTGTGGTACCTGCAAGAATGAAGCCACCGTCCGAAGTCTGCTGGACAGAGGAAGCACTACTGTGAATTCTAAAAACCGTCCCGGTTTTTGTTCCCCCAAATGTCTTGTTCCACTGCTCGTTACCTATTTCATCGGTCTTTATCAGCCATGCATCTTTGTTTACATTTCCAGCTAGTATATATCCTCCATCTAAAGTTTGCTTAACAGATTCAGCACTACCCCCTTCAAACGTCTTATTCCACTGTTCATTACCCTGTTTATTTGTTTTTATGAGCCAAGCACCACTACGTCCAGGTCCATATGATCCTGTGAAGCCTACGAGTATATATCCCCCATCTGAAGTCTGCTGAACAGAATAAGCTCTATCATCACCAGTGCCCCCAAATGTCTTATCCCACTCCAAGTTACCGTTTGCATCAGTTTTTATGAGCCAGAAATCGTTCGATCCAGCCCCATATGAAAATGTGAAGCCTGTTAGTATATAGCCTTTATCAAAAGTCTGTTGAACCGAATAAGCTATATCAGTACCTGTTCCCCCAAATGTCCTGTCCCATTGCTTGATTCCGTTTGAGTCCGTCTTGATGAGTAAAACATCTTTATATCCATTCCCATATGAGGATGTACTGCCTGCTAATATATAACCACCATCAGATGTTAATTGAACTGCGAAAGCGCCATCACTTTTTGTTCCACCAAATGTCTGACTCCATTGCTTGTTACCGTCAGGATCAATCTTGAATAGCCAAACATCTGAATTTCCAGCCCCAAAAGAATCGGTGAAGCCTGCAACTACATAACTGCCATCTGAAGTCTGCTTAACAGACTGAGCAGCGTCATGCTCTCTCCCCCCATACGTCCTGTTCCACTGCTCATTACCATTCGCGTCAGCCTTAATAATCAGAACATCACTAGGGCCAGATAATTTTGCTCCTGTACGACCCGCCACCATATATCCGCCATCCGATGTCTGTAAAACGGATTCAGCCCAGTCGTGTATGTAAGGTATGCCGAATGTCTTGCTCCACTTCACGGAGAGACCATCAAAAAATACTTTTTCAGGAGATTTAGTAATAGTGGGTATCATATCTTTAGATAGGGGTATACCCGCGTCTTTACTTCCAACTTTTATCAGCCAGAAATCCAACCTACCAGCACCATAAGAGCTTGTCTTGCCTGCAAGTATATAATCCCCTTCTGAGGTCTGCTGAACAGAATTAACTTGATCGTTGCCCGCTGCCCCAAACGTTTTGTTCCATTGCTCGTTACCATTTGCATCAGTTTTGATGAGCCATGCATCCCACCAGACATCAAAGTATACCATACCATCTACGTAATTTCTGTCGGCACCATACCCATATGAGTCTGTGGAACCTGCAATCATATACCCTCCATCTAAAGTCTGCTGAACTGATCTGGCACTATCATATTTACCTCCTCCAAATGTTCTACTCCATGATTCGTTGCCAGTTGCGTCAGTTTTAATTAACCATGCATCGTGACTGCCGTCCTGCGTGGTTGTGTGACCTGCTATGACAAAGCCACCGTCTGAAGACTGGAATACAGAATAGACCTCATCATAACCAATTCCTATAAATGTCCTTTTCCATTGTTTCTTCCCATCCGCATTGGTTTTTATGATCCAGGCGTCTATATTCCCCCGATAACCAGTAGTTCCTGCAAGAATATATCCTGCATCTGTAGTTTGTTTAACAACATTGGCACCGTCATGCCCACCGACCGTTCTGAATCTTCTGTTCCATAACTCGTTGCCGCTGGCATCTGTCTTGATCAGCCATGCATCAGATCCATTCGAATAGGTTTTACCTGCGAGTATATATCCTCCATCTGATGTTTGTTGTACAGAGTAAGCATAGTCATCACCTGTTCCTCCAAATGTCTTATTCCATTGCTCGTTACCATTTGCATCTGTTTTAATTAGCCAGGCATCACTCAAACCAGTACCGTACGATGTTGTGTGACCTGCTAGGATAAAGCCACTATCTGATGTTTGCTGAATAGAATTGGCTATGTCATCGCCGGTTCTTCCAAATGTTTTATTCCATAGGTGGGCACCACTTGCATCAGTTTTTATAAGCCAAGCATCACCTAACCCCGCCCCATATGAATATGTTACACCTGCAAGTATATATCCGCCATCTGATGTTTGCAGAACAGAATGAGCATAGTCATTATCTGTTCCTCCGAAAGTCCTGTTCCACTCCTCCACAGGAACTGCACCAACATTACCCACGGTCAATATGATTGACAGCGCTGTTATTCCAATGAATAATTTGCAGCCACTTCTTCCATAAATCTTAGACATGGAAATTTCTCCCATCGATGTCACGATACTGTATAAATTGTGCCTGACCTGTATAAAGCGATTTTGGGATATTTATTGGTTATATTCAATTGAATTCTGTATTGAAATATACTTCTCAGCAAAATCCCATCCATTTCCGTCAAAGCCATGATCGTAATTTTGTGCCAGCAGATATTCTTCCCCACGCTAAATAAATGTTTCTGGATGAGATCAATCGCGACATTTTCAGGACTACACATGGAATTGAAACATAAAAAATCTGGTCAATATCTTGTTTTTGCGAAATTTGCCATAACCCAAATGATCACCGTTTCAAAACGATCCCCTCATATCACCCGCATCACCTGCCATACACCTCACCCAAATCCACGCCCCTATCCCCATCCTGCAGTTCATTCATCAGCAGCCGGAGCATATTATTCGCCTGTCCCACCATATCGCCCTCCACCAGTTCGGGCCTGATTCTGCCAGCCCCGGCAATTATCCCATTTATCTGTGCCCTCATCTTGATATTTAGCAGTACCTCGTCAATGCTCCCGCATTCACTGAGCCAGGGCCAGAGGCAGAGGCTGGCGGTTGCTTCGATATTGTCCATGGAACCTGATATTATCGTGCTGGACGAACCTACTACCGGGCAGGACCGGGGACATCTGAACAAGTTCCTTGCCAGGATGAAAATGTTGAACGAGGCTGGAAAAACGATAATCCGGATAAGCCACGACATGGGTGTGGTGGCAGAATATGCGAGCAGGACCATTGTGATGAAGGACGGGGGGATATTGATGGATGCGGGTACCAGGGAGGTGTTTTCCAGGCCTGATACTCTTGGGAAGGCATCCATTGAGCCGCATCTGCTGGCCAGGGCGTGTAATGATGTGCGAAAGGGTGGGCGGGATGTTCCGGTGCTGCTGACTGTGGAGGAACTGGAGCGGTACGTGGGGTAATAGGGGGGTGGGTACTACAGATGGGTAGATTGAAAATAAAGAAATAGTAGTAAATCAATTATTGCAACATGGTAAAATTAAAAATATTCACAGCTGTTTTACATAAGGAAGAGGATATGTATGTAGCAGAATGCCCTGAAGTTGGGACTTTTAGCCAAGGAAGGACCGTAGAAGAAGCTGTAGATAATCTTAAGGAAGCCACTGAATTGTATCTAGAAGAGTTTCCGGTTGAAAATGAAGTCAAATCTATTATAACTACATTTGAGGTTGCTTCTATTGCCGAAGCTTAGGAAAGTATCTGGGAAAGCAGCTGTTAAAATTCTATGCAATAAATTTGGATTTGAAATTAGAGGCAAATCTGGTAGTCATGTACGACTTTCAAAAGTGACTCCAGAAGGTAAAGTTGGCACTGTAATACCTATGCACGATGAAATAAAAATCGGCACATTAAAAGGACTATTAAAATTAGCAAAAGTAGATCCTGATGAGTTTAGTAAATATATTTGATATTTTCACTGTATATATTTTATAAATATGTATTCACGTAACTGCGACCGAAGGGAGCAGTTTCTTAATTTATTTCATAAATAATTAAACATAATATCAACTCGAATAGAGAGTGGATTTACCCATCCCTAAATAAAATTCCTTCATACCACCCACACCACCGGCCATACACCCCACCCAAATCCACGCCCCCATCCCCATCCTAAAGTTCATTTATCAGCAGCCAGAACATATTATTCGCCTGCCCCTCATATCGCCCTCCACCAGTTCGGGCCTGGTCCTGTCAGCCTCTGCAATTACAAATGAAAAAATTCTGCCAATATATTTCTAAAAACAAGATTTGTGTTAATTGCAATTAACACATTTTCTAATTTTGTGTTAACCACAACTATTATATTTATTAAAAACAAATTAACATCTCATGGACATCCCCTCCTTGATGGTACAGTTCAATGAATGGTGGAAGACCGGACATGTCAGGAAAGAATATGCAAAAGAGATGCGCAGACCCCTTTTTAATGACATCGAAAAATACCTGCCAGACAGGCAGATAATAGGTATAACAGGGCTGCGGCGGACCGGTAAAACCACACTGATGTACCAGTTTATCGAGCATCTGATAAACAGCGGTGTGAATCCTAAGAACATTCTCTATTTTTCCTTCGATGAGGTGCTGGCTACACAACCCGATATCATTGATGAAGTGCTTGAGAATTACCAAAAAATCACTCCCCAACGGAGTAGTGAGCAGATATACATATTCATTGACGAAGTACAATATGTCGAAAATTGGGAGGCAGTGGTAAAGAGATATTATGACCTGTACCCAAAAATAAAGTTCTTTGTCTCAGGCTCGGCAAGCCTGCAGATCAAAAAAGCCAAAGAGAGCCTTGTAGGCAGGCTCTATGAATTTGTACTGACACCTCTTACCTTCAGGGATTTTCTTCAGATGAAGGGGGTACAGTTACCTGGTGTTATGGATGAGTTTGATTTCAAAACATTTGAAACAACACAAGCAGATCTATTCCTGTATAAAGATGACATCGAGACACTACTGAATGAATACATGATAAAAGGTGGTTTCCCTGAGATCCTTGATGAAAGATCCATTGAAAAGATCCACAAATATCTCAGTACCAACACTGACAGGATAATATTCCAGGATATTTCCAAAATGTTCGACATCAAGGAACCTGCACTCTTGATGGAACTCCTGAAGATCACCGCACATCAGTCCGGACATGTTATCGATTACCAGGAACTTGCCAGGGCCATGAAGGTGACCAGACAGACCATATCTAATTACATGATGTATTTGCAGGAATCATTCCTTGCACGAAAGCTGACAAATTACACCGGAAGCTATCTGGCTGGTACACGAAAAGCAAAGAAATTCTACTTGCAGGACCATGCACTGATGAATGCACTGACGAGGCACACCGAGGAGATTTTTTCTGCTGATTATGCGGGCCTGGTTATAGAAAATATTTGTGTTAACCACTTAAACGCTGGTTATTTTTGGCGGAGACAATATGAAGTCGATATTATCATAAAAGACCAGACAATTGTTCCGGTGGAGATTAAATACCGCAACAATCCGACTGATATCAAAGGACTCATAAAATTCATGAATAAGTTCAATAGCAAATACGGTGTGGTAATTACAAAGGACACATTGGAACTGAAACATGGCGACGTTGATATACTTTTTATTCCAGCCTGGCTGTTTTTGGCCGTATATATTTTATAGTCTTTTTTCTCTATTTATTCTTTACTTAACGGCCTTACAAAAAATATCAACCAAAGTGAAAGTTGCGTGCAGAACGAGAGCAGGGATATACCAGATGGGGGCCGGATATCATTTCAATATTAACCGCAGATATACTCAGATTAAAGGTTGCCGCCCACGGTTTCACCGCAAAGATTGAGTAAAGTTGTTTAGTTGTGTCAACAACCGACCTTTTAACAGCCCCTGGAAATCTAAAGATATTAGTAGCATGAGATTAACAAATAGAAGTATGAATACAGTCAAAACCCACACATTACATGCTCACTTTGACGGGAAAGTCCCAAGACCGGATGAGCCACTTGATCTGAAACCCAATGTTCGTTATCGTATTACTATTGAGGATGAAGAATCAATAGCAAAGCAGAGCATTTGGGAAGTACTTAGTGAATTTTCCGGGAAAATTGACGGACCCAAAGATTGGTCTGAAGAGCACGACCATTACCTGTATGGCACACCAAAATAACAAAATCAAGCCAAAGCGATACTTCCATCAACGCGTGTTGGAGATGAAGTGTGCATAACAGATGCAATATTGATTGAAATTGGTAACTCGCTGGCACGTTCTAACCGTTCTGACGCAGTTGTTTTTATCGAAAGCTTATACAGCAGTCATAACATCCCCTTCACTTTCTTCTCATCATTGCCCGATAAGCCCACAGCGCCGCCGGCTTATGCCTTGCAATAAACAACCCTACCTTAGCAGCTTGCACCAGCGGTGTCCCCTTAAGCGATGACAGGTCCCTCCCGGCAAACACCGAAACCACAGTATCGATCTCCTCATTTGTCATCTTGCGCACCAGTTCCAGGCCCATGCGCCCCATCCAGTACTCGCTTGCAAACTCCCCTCTCCAGCGTTTTACATATTCCCGCAATCTCCCAGCCGTTACATCACCTTCAGCAACCGCAGCCGCAGCCACCTCACCGCATATCTGCCCGGCCCGCATACCGTAGCCTATACCACTCTGCCCAGCCGCGCCGCCAGCTACCATAAACCCGTCCACGACCAACTGTTTCGGGACCGTAGCTATAGGGTCGCCGCCCGTATGCGTGGCAATTATCTCAATATCATCGATATCATACCCCTTCATCCTGGCGAACATCTCAAGCCACCTGTCAAAGAAAGCAGAAACATCCCTGCCGTGACGCCTGACATATACTCCCAGTGTGGCCAGGTCACCTCCGGCCGGTGAATAGGTGGACTTCCAGCCAGGTGAATGGTCCCCTAAATAATATTCGAACATATCTGGCTCACCGATACCGGGTGCCCTGACCTCCGCCTCCATCGCCCAGGCAATATCTCCAGGATACCGTGTGGTCTTAAGCCCCATCCGGGCCGCAGTCTTTGACTCTATACCGTCGGCTGCTATTACCAGTTTTGGGACAAGGATACCATCAGATGTACTTACCTTGAATTTGGACCCGGCCCGCATCACTGAAAGAGCTTCCATGCCTTTTTGCACATCCACCCCCGCTTTTAACAGTTCATCCCTGTAATGCCTGTCAAACCGCTGCCTGTCTATGTAATATCCCGGGGTCTCCATCTCGATAGCGATACCTCCGGGTGAGATTATCTTCATACCACGCAGCCGGTTCAGTACATACTCATCCAGGATCGGCTCGAAGCTACGGTCCATCATGAACTTGAAAAAGGTATTTGCGGGATGGGGTGGATGTCCCATATCCTCCTTACGGTCCAGTAGTGTCACACTTGCCCCCTGCAAAGCCGCACTCCTGGCAACCATCACCCCGGCAGGACTGGCACCGATCACCACTATACCGGCATTCTCATTCAATTTTTAACCACTCCGGCATTACCAGATAAAAGGATATCCGGTAGACTTAATAAACATCAGGAGCAGCACATCCAGTATCAGGGAGCCGAACATAACACCCCTGTACCTGGAACCTTGCAGGAATAACTTACCCCCTCTCTCAGGGAGAGGATTCCTGATAAAATCAATGGATTGCCACAGTATCCAGCCGCCACCGAATATAGCACCTGCAAAATACAACGGACCCAGGTGGGCGGTATACCCTATGACCAGGGATGCCACAACACCTACTAACCAGCACATGAATATGAACTTCGAAGTTGCAGGTACCCCGAAGGTCACAGGCGCTGTTGGTGCGCCTCTGGCACGATCCCCTTCTACATCCCGTGCCACGCCGCTAAGGGTAAAACCCCAGTCGGTAACGCATATCATTAGTCCTAAGAATATTGCAGGCAGGGGCAGTATCTGGTTATCAATGCTCGATTTTAGTATACCAGCAGGGTCAAAAACAAGCCAGACACCTATTGGGACCAGCCCGTATGAGATACCAACAGGAACAAAACTCAGGAAAGTGGACCGTTTTGCCACACTTGAATAAAGGGTAATTACGCCCGCAGCTATAATAAAAACAACCAGTGATTCAGGATTCAGGAAGGCAGCAACGGTACTGGCGATCACCATCAGTACAAGGGCATAGGTCAGTGCATTTTTGCGGCTGATCCGTGAGGATGGCAGCGGCCGGTTCGGGAGATTGATCTTGTCTATATCCACATCGCAGTAATCATTGAACACATAGGAACTGGTAATTGCAATATATGCACCTATAACTGCCAGGATGAACGGGAATAGGGGTGGCATAACTCCGCTGATGAGATAGGTTGCAAGCAGGGCACTGGCAGCCGGAAGTGCCAGGTCCATATCAGCTATCTCGGGTCGCAGCATATCGATATACGCTCGTACCATATTGCGGTTTCCATTATTATTTGACGTTGGCATAAGTATCACGTTATTTAAGAAATACAGGATGCCCTGTAGATTTGTGTTATACTATATCACCATTTATATTAAATGATGATTTCAGGTTCTGTGCAACAATATACTATAAATGCATATTATTATTGCTATTGTAATTGCATGGAATCCGGGAATTTTTCCACCCGCATTTGTGTGATCGGATGTACCTTGTGTATCATTAGAATTATCAGGTGTTTGGGTATGTATGGGTGTTGGCTCTGCAAGTCCGAGTTGGTAGTACTGGAAAACAGGGAAAAAAGTAACAACATCGGTATCCTCTCCCGAGTATATCCCGGATACTTTCAGGCTGAATATGACAGTTTCGTTAGACCCGTTTGTGCTGGTATTGTAATAAAAAACTTCATTATTGGATAAAATGCCTGATTTGACCACAGTATCATTGAGTTTTAATTGCACCCAGCCCCGTTCACCACTTTGATCAACATTTTTAAGTGTGAATGAATAATCCTGGTGGAATGTCCAGGTCTGGCCTGTGGACAGATAAAAGCCAGTGCCGTTGAACAGCGCTTCCTCCTGTGCCTGGATATCTGGAACAAATGCCAGTACAAGTAAAATGATAACGATAATCTGCCAGCCGTTTCTCCCGATTTTCATGGTCGCATCTGAAATGTTGTCTAAATGTAAATATTTTCCGTATGAACGGCATTACATATCAAGACGTTTACTTGACGTATAGGAAATTATAAACGCATTTTGATATCGATATAGGTAATTTTCTTAGTTTCAATCAAATCTTTTGACAGGATTTACAGGATTGGGTCGTATCCTGTCAATCCGGTCTGATATTTTCATTTTCTTGTGATCACCAGCAAGATCAACCGCAACTTATTGAATGTACGCTACTGCCCTCTCCCAAATCGCTTCGTCAGCCACTTCTCGATCTCTACCACAAAAAAACCCGGAAGCGCAACCAGTATCATGAGCCCCCACCAGTCGAGCGGCAGGGGTGCCGTTCCGAGAATGGCATTTCCGATCGGATGGTAGATGATTCCAATTTGCACAGCGACAGTGATCGCGATACCTGCAAGCATCCATCTGTTTGAGAACGGACTGAACGTAAATGCGGATTCTGTGATCGAACGTGCGGTAATAACGTAGAAGAGATGCACCAGTATCACGGTGGCGAATGCAGCGGTTTGCGCCTGTGTGAGCAGATGATCTATCTCAATATCCGTGTTCAGGGTTCCATCGATCGCAGGCATCCCGTAATAGTAAAACATCACAAACCCTGATATCGCCATCACAAGAGAGATCAATCCAACCTTCTTGAAGAACGGGGAATCGGTTATCCGTTCATCCGGATTCCTCGGAGGTTTTTTGAGCAGATCCTTCTCCATCGGTTCTTTGATGATCGGTAGTGCGAGTGCTACCGCATCGAAGAGATTGATCCAGAGTATCTGCACAGGTTCGAGCGGAAGGCGCTCGTGGAAGAGTATTAAAAATGGGGCAAGCAGGATCGCACCCAGAACCAGCAGCGCCTGTCCGCCATTTGTCGGGAGCGTGTATAAAATAACCTTTTGAATATTGTTGTAAACATACCTTCCCTCTTCAACCGCAGATACGATCGTTGCAAAGTTGTCATCGGCAAGTATCATGTCAGAAGCTTCCTTACTTACCTCGGTTCCGGTTATCCCCATAGCAATCCCAATATCTGCTGCCTTTAGTGCAGGTGCATCATTCACGCCGTCACCTGTGACCGCCACGACGTGTTTATGTTTTTGCAGTGCCTTTACAACCCTAAACTTGTGTTCAGGCGCAACCCGTGCATATACCGATACCTCTTCCACGACATCATACAGTTCATCATCACTCATTTGCGACAACTCATCCCCGGTGATCACCCTGTCTGCATTGATCCCGAGTTTGTGGGAGATCGCTTTCGCTGTTATTGCATAATCCCCTGTCACCATCACAACCCGTATTCCTGCACTCCTGCATTTTCTTACCCCTTCTATTGCCTCTTCTCGCGGCGGATCGATCATCCCCTGGATACCAAGAAAAACCATATCCTCAAGGTCGCTGTGATCAAGTGATCTTTTATCAGTTATCTTATATGCCATGGCAAGCAGCCTGAGTGCTTCTTCTGCCATCTCATCTACTTTTTCAAGTATATTTCCCTTGTTTATCGGTTCGATGCTTCCATCTACCATCCGGGTCTGGCACATCTCCAGTACCCGCTCGGGCGAGCCCTTCACAAATATGATATGCTTTTCATCCACCTCATGCAGTGTAGCCATATATTGTTTCTCAGATTCGAAGGGTATTTCGTCCAACCGTAACAATTTGTCTTTGATACCCGCTTTCATTGCACAAACCAGCAGTGCGCCTTCGGTCGGGTCTCCGATGATGGAATATCCATCTTCCTCCACGATACTTGCATTATTACAAAGATAACTTGCTCTTAATGTTTCGATCAACTCTTCACTCATCCGGGACGGGGTAAATTCGCCTTTTGGCTCGTATCCAACCCCACTTACCATGTAGTCCCTTTCACCTGAATATATCCGCGATACTGTCATCTGGTTCTTAGTGAGCGTTCCGGTCTTATCAGAACATATGACAGTAGTGCATCCAAGGGTCTCTGCAGCAGGCAGTTTCTTGATAATTGCATTCTTTTGCGCCATCGCGGTCACACCGAATGCCAGTGCCATCGTTACCACCGCAGGCAGTCCCTCCGGTATCGCAGCTACCGCCAGGGACACTGAAGCGAGAAACGCTTTACTTATCTCGATCCCAAACCATATTGCCAGTAAAAAATTAAGACCCGTGATCGCGAGAATTGCAATGACAAGGAACCTGGTGAAGTCTGCTAATCTCCTTGTGAGCGGTGTAACGATCTTCTCTGTTTCCTGTATCAGTTTTGCGATCCTTCCAATCTCTGCCTGCTCCCCGGTCCCGACAACGATTCCGGACCCCGTTCCTTTTGTAATGAATGTGCCGCTGAATGCCATGCACTTTTGGTCCGCAATTGTTGCGTATTCCATAATCTGGTCTATGTGCTTGGTCACAGGCACGGACTCTCCTGTGATGGCTGCTTCATCTGCGCTCAGGTTCCGTGCATAAAACAGCCGCATATCCGCAGGAACTTTATCCCCGCCTTCCAGGATCACGACATCCCCGGGGACCAGTTCCCTTGCTGGTATGACTTTTTTCTTATTATTCCGTACCACAGTGCACTCGGGTGCTATCATCTTTCCAAGCGCTTCTACCGAGGCCTCGGCTTTTCCCTCCTGGATAAAACCGATGATCGTGTTTGCAAGAACCACGGAAAGAATAACCACAGTATCCATCAACATCTCTGCACCTTCCCACATGTAAAGAGCACTGGTGACTGCGGCACAGGCGAGCAGGATGTATATCAACGGACTGTTGAACTGCATTAAAAATCGAATAAGTGCACTACGTTTCTTGAATTTCAGTTCATTGTATCCATAACGTCCAAGTCTTGCTTTAGCCTCATCCGGGGTAAGTCCTGAAGGTCCTGACTGCTGGGTTTCGAAAACCTGTTCCACAGATAGCTGATACCATGTGGTTTCATTTGATGATACGGATCTTTTCATTGTTAAACCTTAAATATATCATGTCAATCATAAAGGTATTGAATATGTGTTTGTATCTGCTTAGTTCATCGACTTTATAGTCAAAAACCAAACAATTCAAAATATCTTTGCGGACTTCGCGCTCTTTGCGGTGACCAAGATCATACACCGCAAAGGACACTCACCTCCTACGGAGTTGAGTGCCTGCTACACATGCAGGGCGTGCGGTCGCCAATAGCGCAAAGTGTTCAGAATATATGTCAAAGATATTATGTTCCTGACTATAATACAACACACTCTTGAATATATGTGCACCATAAAACATCATCCCGATTTTTCCTTCATCCCGATTGTAAATTTCAACAGCGTGGGAGAGACAATGATCGATACCACGACCATCAGGACAATTGCCGAGAACACCTCATCGGTAATAAGCCCCATACCCTTTCCAACCGATAGCACCACCAGTTCCACACCTGCCCTTGGCATCATGCCAATACCGAATATCAGGCTGTCATGAAATTCGAACCCGATAAGTTTTGACCCAACGAAACCGCCGATAAGTTTTCCCGCCAGTGCCAGCACGATCACCAGTACTGTGAATAAACCCGCCGTTTGCACCACGCCCAGGTCTACAGACAGTCCGATAAATGCAAAGAAGATGGGGACAAATATCCCGTAAGACAGACCGCTCACCTTCCTCTGTACACTCTCGATCTTTGCAAACGGAATATCCGAGAGCAGCGCCCCGCCAATGAATGCGCCTATGACCGCATGCATGCCAAAAACTTCGGCAAGGTATGCCGAGAAAAGTGCTACCATGATGACGAATGCAAATATCCCTTCTTTTACATGCATCCTGTGAACTATGTTGAAGAGCCAGGGATAAACCTTGAGACCCATAAAAGTAATGATAAGCATGAAGCCTACCAGCTTGCCTGCAATAAACAATAATTGCATGCCTGAAGGCAGTTGATTTATGGTGGCTATTGTGACCACTATTGCAAGTATGAATAACCCGATAATATCATCAAAAATGGCAGATGTGAGCATTACCGAGCCTGGTCTGCTTGAAAGATATTTCAGGTCTATGAGGGTCTTGACCACTACCCCGATACTGGTGGGACTGAATGCCACACCCATAAAGAGGCTTTCCAGGAACCCAAAACCAAATGCCTGGCCAAGTAAATAACCCAGCAGGAAAGGTACGGCAATACCGAATATGGTTGGAATAAGCGCCAACCTGGATGCCTTGCGCAGTTCAGTAAGATTTACTTCCAGATACCCGGCAGTAAATAGCAGGAATATAGCACCCAGCTCAGCCAGGAATGAAAGCACTTCACCACCAGGTTCAAACCACAACAGACCAAGGAACACTCCTGCAAATATTTCTCCGAGTATACTGGGAAATCCCGCGCGTTCAATAATCTCTCCAAAGACTTTTGCCAGGAACAGGATTAAAAGCAGCAGGAGAATATACTCCATCACTCAACCTCTTTTCTCTGGTATACCTCGCATATTATGTTCTTTTTTGAAATGATGCCTACCAGTTTATCGTCTTCTACTACACAAACCCTGTTGATGTGGTGTTTTAACATCATATCAGCAGCAGCATGCAGGTTTTCATCAGGGGAAATAGTTACCGGGTGAGGTATCATTATTTCTCTGGCACTTTCGCCAAGTGACCTCACCGCAGTCACATGGGTGTGCTTTGTGCGGGGTATGCGGTGCAGCATTATAATTTCCAGCATAATATCCTGGTCGATGATGCCTGTGAATTTTCCTTTATTATTTACAACAGGATATGTGTTGAAGTGGTATTTATCGAATAATTCGAATATATCCTCGACTGGATCGTCCTCGTTCACTACTACAACATCCTGTGTCATTATGTCCCTGATGAATATGTCTGAATAGTTTTCTGGCATAAGAGATACCCCACTCAATTTCGGTTTTGTGTATTTGGTTTTATCTTTCTTTTTTGTCTATTAATGCTTTTGTTTGGTTTTGAATTGTCTAACTGTGCCTGAGGGAGGGTGTGGACTGCCTTAAAATTGAAAGAAATACCAGACAATGAGCATACTTTCTGATGCCTTCTGACATCTGGTATGAGGTTTGTGACTTCGCAAATAGCGAGTATGGATATTTTATGCTCGGTGAGGCAAAAGGATATTTAAAAACAACATTTCATGAACTGTTAAATAAGTGCACATTATAAATATTCGGATGAATTTAATGAATATGTTTTTATAAACAATAAGCATATCAATTATTATAACCCATGTTCTTCAGTTTACCTGTTAAACCATCCATTTGATTTTTTTATTTAACTCCTTATTAGTCTTACTGTTATCCTTTTCTCCAAAACAAGAATTGAAAATTTAATTTTTTCCAAGAACAGACTTTTAATCAT
>JAUWRA010000018.1 GCA_030610815.1 Methanosarcinales archaeon | reverse complement strand
GCCAACCCCTTCCAGGCAGGCATCGGCGGCGGCCCTACCCACGCCCCGGGCGCATCCACCTTCTTCACTGCCCAGTCCGAGGAGGCTGCCGATGAAGTGCTGTGGAACCTGGGGGTAAACAACAAATCCGGCTCCAGGTACATTGTCAGTAATGCCTACATGGCCTATGCCATTCTGGATGTAATGGGTGTCTGGGACGAACACGACTGGAGTAACTACCGGACGTGGGCCGTGATCTCAGGCCAGGAACAAACAATTTATAAGGAGTACTGGTACACCAGCATGGAAGGCCGGCTGCACATCTTTGACGGGGACGGGCTGAAGCATTACAGGCTGGTGCATGAATCCCAGGCCAACCCCAATACCCGCGGCGGTAATGAGGAAAAGAGATGCAAGGCATTATATAATATGTTATATAACGGCAATCTCCGGGTGGAGGATACAGGTTATGTTAAGATCTTCGAGTTCGTGGACGGTGCGACCATTACCGGAAAAGCACCCGACGGCACCATAGTTAAGATCTCCAACAGTATCATGACCAACCAGGGCCGGTTGTTCACATATACGCAGACCACCACTGCTGAAAACGGTACATATAGCTTAGTGGTGCCGTATTCCACACTGGGCCCCATACCGGATGAGACCAACTTTGATACCAGGCCCACCGGGCCATATACCATCACTGCAGGGGATGTATCAAAGACCGTGGATGTAACTGAGCAGGACGTATTGAACGGCGGGACAGTTACTGTGGATATGGCTTGACTGCTGCAAAAACAGATTATGGTCAGGTAGATCATGGATTTTCAGGTCTACCTGTCTGATCATGTACAATATTTAAATATCCGGAATGTTAAGGCACTTGAATCATGGTTAATTGGAAGAACTTGGACTTAGAATTTGACAGGCATGCTTTCAAACATGGGATTAAAGATTATGAAATTGAACTAATTTTTAAAGGAAAAATTTAAAAAAGAAAGATATATTTCAACAAAGAGTTACGCTATCAGGTTATTGGTGAAGTGTTTGGTAGACTTATAATGGTTATCGCAGTACCATTAGGAAATGACAGACTCAAGGTATTCAGTGCAAGGATAGCTCCCGAATACAAAGAGATATATGATAACAAAGCAAAGTAATTATTATGAAACCTAAGAAATACGAAGTAAAAGATGAGGATGATCTCCTTAAGCTTATTGATGAGGACACTGATAAATTCAAGGGTTGGGAAGGCCCCATAGAGGCAAATTTGAGATCAGTCCGTTTTCTCCCAAAGAAAACTAATAGAAAAATTAGATCTGTAAATAAATAACTTATGATTTGCCGAAAAAAATAACTTTTCCAAGTTTATTCATACATACTGACAATAAATATGCGTTCATCCGCGTTTATCTGCGGTTTCTTCTTTAAGATTTATCGCCTTATTTTTCCTCAACCCCTTTGGGTGCATCGGCTTTTATGAAGCCTCTATTGTGGAAATATGATACTGATGTAATCAAATCAGTGTAAATCCGTATTATCCGTTCAATCCATGTTCCAGTGCAGTTCATCCCTTATATCAAATGCCTGTACCCCAGCCCCGGTACATTGTCAGTAATGCCTACATGGCCTATGCCATTTTAGATATAATGGGCATCTGGGACAGACATGATTGGAGTGACTATCGGACGACAGTATCATGACCACCAGCATCGGTTGTTCACCTATACCCAGACCACCACTGTAAAGAACGGTACATATAGCTTTGAGGTGTCATATTCCAGACTGGGCCCCATACCCTGGGTGAGACCAACTTTGATACCAGGTCCTCCGGGCCATATACCTTCACTGCAGGGGATGTATCAAAGACCGTGAATGTTGCAGAACAGGATGTATTGAACGGCGGGACAGTTACTGTGGATGTGGTATGACTAAAATTCCCACCCGATGTTGAGGAAGTCCCTTGAAAATATGTTATCAGCGATACATATTTGTGAGAGAAAAGTCATTTTACATTATAAAATGAATTTTTAAAAGTTGGAGATGCTTATGGAGACCGTAGAGATACCAAAAGATGTTTGGAACCCGATTTCGAGTTTAGTACACCACGGTTTATTTGAAAATGAAAGATCTGCCATTATAAACATAGTACACGATCTGAGTTTGTCCAAAATGAAAGAATATGAACTGGCTATGCAGGAATACGAAACAAAATATGGCCTTGTTTTTGAACATTTTGAACAGCAGCTCAAAGATGCTGAAAAAGAAGACTTTCGAAAATGGGATGACTACATTGAATGGAAGGCATACTCTAAAGCATATTTTTACTGGAGTTGTGTGCATAAGGAGATATCCCCTTGGTTGTAGTCAGGACGATAACGATTTTAAGGAACCATAGTGTTGTCGTTGAACTTCGTATCATAAAAACCTTGGTCGAACCAGGAATTGAACTGATCAAAGCGAATGCAACTCTTACAGATGGCTCTGTTTTACATGTATCTGAAACCACCGGAGAAGGCTGGCGGGACTATTCTTATCACTGGCAGAGAAATGGTGAATTGATAAGAAGATGGGACAATGCCCCGCATCATAGGAATCTTCCGAATTATCCACATCATATCCACGAGGAAGATGATATTCTGCAAGGGGATGATGTGAACTTAACCGATATCCTGTCATTTATTGAGACGCAACTGAAAAAGCAGAAATAGGCAATGCAATCAGTAAAAGTAAATACCCACCACCGCTTTCGAAGTTATCCTTCACCAGCGCCGCCGCCTAATCATCACAGAAGGCTTACCCCGCACACCTGGATGATCTTCGGATATGCCAGTTACCTCAACAATATCATGACAAACCAGGGCCGGTTGTTCACATATACCCAGACCACCACTGCCGGGAACGGTACATATAGCTTTGAGGTGCCGTATTCCACACTTGGCCCCATACCGGATGAGACCAACTTTGATACCAGGCCCATCGGGCCATATACCATCACAGCAGGGGATGTATCAAAGACCGTGGATGTTGCGGAACAGGATGTATTGAACGGTAGGACAGTTACTGTTAATCTAGAATGACTTTGTTTACAGCTTACAACAATATTACATTGTATAGCACCATGCAGTCATACGAGACTTCACAGGTAGCAACAATATAAGCTTAAGGAAGAGCTTCTATTGCTGGGCATGCCTGTCAAAATACACTTCCCCGGAACCACATACAGCCAGAACAAGGCCGCAATCAAAGCATCCTTCCCCAAGACCTGCAAATGGGATATGAAAAGCCGTAAGGGCTGGTTCGGCAAGGACCTGGATATAACAGCCCACCTGAGGTCAGGCGAGCCAGGAACACTGTATCTTGAAGGCAAACAGGATTATATTGATTCAGTTGTCAAAGCCTGTAAAGAGATAGTAGGATCCTGTCAGGTCGGAGTGCTCGATAAAATTCCCGATTTCCAGCCCTTCGAACCCGAAAGTAAGACTCAAGCGAAATATGCAGGAATCGACCTATCCCCTAAAGCCATGATGAAGTCACGCATACAAAACGAGCGGGCCATAATGGAAGCCTGCGGCATGCCAGGGGATTTCATCAGGAAATGGACTGCTATTATTGAAAAAGAATACCAGGACCCCGAATGTGAAAAGGATTAGGCTGTGGTCTTGCTTCCTGCTTATCCACTTTAATATATCTCAGAGACAACCATATCAGCCAGGATATGCAGTTCTATGGATACCCCAATGCCCAGCACGACCGCTGCGATGAATTCAACTGGTATCCGGTATATGTTAAATCCAGCCAAAACCAGGACTGGTAAAAGTATAAGGGTAAAATTGGCAAGGATCGTCAAAGGTCCGAAAATAAAATGGTGCGACAGTCCCCTGTGCTTAACCATAACCTTGTAGGGCCACCACAGGAACCTGAATATCCCCCACCTCCCGTAAGGGGAACTGTCTATATCCAGGTCAGGGCTCAGGAAAAATGTGCCAAATAGGTATGAGATTGAAAAAACCGATATAGTTTGAAAATTCAAATATTCCATGGGCAGTACAATATCAGCCCTTGTAGATAAGGAATAAAGTCCTGAAATGATAATGACCAATACAGTTATGTTGATGAGATTATGGTTTTTTCCGTCCGGCATCGTTTTTTATCCATCCATTAAATACTTTAATTAACTTTCCTGTTTACAAAAGTATCTATAAAAAGCGCAAGGCCAAATCCTCCGAAAAGGTTAAAAAGGATGCCCTTATTTAAAAGAACATTCACCGGAGTATCCATTATTGCTTGATGGTGAAGAGATTTACAGATTTACAGGATTATATTGAACTGATCAGGCTGGAGGTAAGGGTTTTAAGGATTTATCCCTGATAAATGCAAGAATGCTTATTCCTCTTTTAATTAAAAAAACAATCAATTTATCAATATTCTTTAAATCTTGTCCCTTCATAATATGAGTAAGATGGATTGGCCGGATGATTGGGTATACCAATCCACCAGCCAAAAAAGCGGCAGCTGGCTCGGCTGTCAAAATGTTGTATCGTCCATTATGAGATACAAAAAATACCAGCGTTATTCGCTGGAAAAGGAGGACTAACAGGTAATGCTACAAGAACTTCAAACCAGAAAGGCAGATTTAAGTGTAAAATCTGAAGAATATAAGGAAATGCGTAACAAGCTCAACACTGAAGCAAGTACGTTAGCAAGCAATCGAAATGAACTTAACAAGCGCACAAAGGAACTCATTGATGAAGCCCAGGAACTCAAGAACCTGAGGGACACCAATAATGCATTGGTCAGTGAGAACAAGGCCAAGCGCGATGAAGTAAATGAAAAAGCCAGTAAGGTCTATGCACAGGTAGATAAACTGAGGAAGGACCTGCACCTGAGTGACGGACCATCTTTAAAGGATCTCAAGAAGGAGATTGACCATCTCGAATTTGAGCAGATGACCAGAGTGATGGACTCAAATAAAGAACGTGAACTGGTGGAGAAAATCGGTCATCTCATGGAAGAGTTCAAAAGTAAAAAGGACCAGCTTGAAAGTAACCAGGAACTCAAGACACTACTTGAAGAAGCCCAGAAATCAAAAGACGAGGCTTCAGTACATCACGAAAAAGTAAAAGAGTATGCCGAGGCTGCACAGGAATATCATGAAAAGATGATAAAGACCTTCAAGGAAGCCGATAAGGTCAG
Source organism: Methanosarcinales archaeon (assembly GCA_030610815.1). Taxonomy (GTDB): domain Archaea; phylum Halobacteriota; class Methanosarcinia; order Methanosarcinales; family Methanocomedenaceae; genus Methanocomedens_A. Next base: position 20,107 of record JAUWRA010000018.1, on the reverse strand, counting down.
GGCGGAATCGGATAAAGTACATAAGGATTTTGTCAAAATACAGGAGTCTGCTGATGAACAGCACAGGCTCTTTATCAAGACCCAGAGAGAGATACGTGACTTTGATAAACTGATAATCGGTCTTAAACGAAAGGGCAAGAAGGGCAGGGAATCTGTCGTCAAAGCCCAGGCAAAGAAGGAAGCGGAAGAAATATATTCCCAGTTTAGACTTGGCGAAAAGATCAGTACAGAAGACTTGTATGTTCTACAGAGGTCGGGATTACTCTAATCCCACCTTTTTTTCTATTATCCGGTCGTACCGACAGTCCGGTCCATTTCGTTATTTACCAGTATGATGCAGTGGTCAGCATGCAGACTTATCGGGCCAACATTGATGGTCTTTGCATATGAATCCTGGATCACAGTTTCTTCTTCCGGTGTCATACCGGTATGGTCACCAAGTATGAAAACAGTATCTTCCGGCATGTTTTCTTTAAACTCGTCCCTGATGTCGTCCCCATCTTCCCGCATGTAGAACAGCCTTTTTTCATCAATAAGTACTTCTTCCAGCAGGTCTGCAAGGCCCCCCAGCCGTATCCATACTCCAGGCGTGGATTCTCTCCACCTGGGAATGGCATTTTTTTCCAGTGCTTTTTTAATGAGTGAACCGCTGCTGCGCTCATCAGGGTTCAGGTATTTCACATTCTTCCCTTCGAACTTCACGATGCCTGGCGTATCAGGTTCACCCAGCAGTACCAGGTATATTATCACATCCCGCCGCAGGTCATGGCTTAAAAACAATGCGGAATTCACGCAGCGGCATAATATATCCATCCTGCCGCCGCTGCCGGGCAGGTCGTTCAGGTTAAAATTCCCGTCGGTTCGCGCTTTGTGCCCTACTACAATGAACTCTCGCATGGTAATGTAAAATGCATAAGACATATATCTGTCTAACCCAAAGTGATAGGTATTGAGGTAATTGTATGAAATTCCTTGCATTATCAGATTTGCATGGCGACTATTCAAAGGTCGGGGCACTGCAACAGTGCGCCGGTGAGGTCGATGCAGTATTAATAACAGGTGATATCACCAACTTCGGACCTGCTGGGAAGGCCCTTGAATTTATCAACATGTTCGATGTACCGGTCCTGGCAGTACCAGGCAACTGCGACCCTGTGGATATCCTGGAAGTACTTGACGGCTCAAAGGCTATCAACCTGCATAAGAGCTGCCATACCATTGGTGATGTGAACTTCATGGGGCTGGGTGGGTCTAATGCTACCCCGTTCGATACGCCATTCGAACTTACTGATGAGGATATTGAACAGTCACTGGAGAGGTTGCTTGATGAATGTTCAGGCATAAGGAACGTATTGTTAAGTCACGCTCCGCCATACGGCTATAGTGATAAGCTGCCAGTGGGACATGTTGGCAGCCAGGCGATAGCGAAGTTCGTTAATCGTTTTGCCCTTGTTATATGCGGACACATCCACGAGGCCAGGGGTACTACCACGGCAGGCAATACGATCGTGGTCAATGTGGGCGAAGCATCCAAAGGGTACGGGGCACTGATTATCACAAACGATAATGTCAGTGTGGAACTCATTGAAGTATAATGTTACGGCTTGAGATATCATGAAAATCGCTATCACCGGAAAGGGTGGTGTGGGCAAGACCACACTGGCAGGTACATTGGCAAGGTTACTGGCACGGGACGGTATGGATGTGCTGGCCATTGATGCCGACCCTGATATGAACCTTGCCTCAGCGCTGGGTATCGATGAGCCTCCTCTACCCCTTACAGAGTATAAGGATCTGATCGATGAGAGGGCGGGTGGACCTGCCGGGATGTTCAAACTGAACCCGAAGGTGGATGATGTGGTAGAGCGGTTCGGTGTGGTTGGGCCCGATGGTGTGAGGATGCTGGTGATGGGGACTGTGGACAGGGGCGGTAGTGGATGTATGTGTCCTGCATCGTCCTTTTTGCGGGCACTGCTGCGGCATGTGGTATTAAAGGAATCGTCCGTGGTCATTATGGATATGGAGGCTGGCATAGAGCATCTTGGCAGGGGGACGACGAGGGGCATCGACCTGATGATAGTGGTGGTGGAACCAGGCGCGCGCAGTCTTGAGACTGCTGAGAGGATTAAGAGGCTTGGTACTGATATCGGGGTGACGAAATTCGCTGCCGTGATAAACAAGGCCGGAGAGGAGGATTTAGGAGCAGTTGAGTCCATACTGGAAAATATGGGTATCCCGGTACTGGGGACCATACCCTATGACAGTTCCCTTGTTAAGGCTGATCTGGCCGGGCGCTCGCCTGTGGAAGAAGGGGGGGCAGCGATGGCGGTTATTGAGGGGATTAAGGACGGGCTGGCTTCATTTTTGAGATAGGAGTTTGGTTAATTATATGATTTTAGAAATTTCATCCAAAATATTGGAGAACTTTGAGACTAAAGATACTGCAAGGGAGAGTTCATTAAAACTTTCCCGGAAAATGGTGAGACTCTCGGGCAGAGCAATAAAGTCGATACACAGAGGAGAATGGGACATTGCCGAACAGTTGCTGGATGAGGTTTCAACACTGAACCAGGAGATAATATCAGAACTTGAAGACCACCCGGATATTTTCCACGGAGGATTTGTCGAGAACGCCCAGCAGGAATATGTTGAAGCCAGTATCCTTTATAGTATACTGAAAAAAGACCGGGTGCCTGACCCTGCCGAACTTCGTGTGAAGGACCCGGCATACCTGCTTGGACTGGGTGACGTAGTAGGAGAACTCAGGCGCGTCATACTTGACCTTATCAGGCTTGACAGACCGCATGAAGGTGAAGAACTACTTGAGATCATGGATGAAATTTATACTACTATAATGTTATTCGATTTTCCTGATGCCCTGTCAAGGGGATTGAGGCGCAAGGGAGATGTGGCCCGTAGCCTGGTGGAACGTACCAGGGGAGATATTACCAATGCCATGGAACATGCCAAACTAAAGGAACGAATGTCTGAACTGGAAAAAAAACTATGAGGGTTAACTATCATGGTCAGGAGGTTACAAGAAAATGCTCACTTAGTTCGCATTTACTTGAGTATATTATCTTATAGATCATATACAAAAACAAAGACCTGACGACTTTAGTGTAATTTAAATATAAACATTAACGTAAGTAACCTGTAATTATAGGACGACTGATATGAAATTCGACCCTGAAAAAATAAAGCAGGCTGCTAAAGATGATTTTGACGCTGCCTGGAACAAAGGAAAAGAGTATATAACACAACCTGCGATCCCTGACCAGTATCCCAGGTTCAAACTGGGTTACGGCAAACCCCATCCTATTTACGATACAATTCAGAAACTGAGGGAAGCCTATCTCCATCTTGGATTTACGGAAGCGTCCAATCCGCTGATCGTGGATGATAGGGAGATACACAAACAGTTCGGGTATGAGGCCCTTGCAGTGCTGGACCGGTGTTTCTACCTGGCAGGCCTGCCCAGGCCCAATGTAGGCATCTCTGATGAGAGGATAGCCCGGGTAAGGGAGATAATCCAGGTGGATGATGAGGGAATTGAGACTATACGCCAGATATTACATTCATATAAGAAGGGTGAGATCGAGGGCGATGACCTGGTGCCTGAAATATCCCACAGGCTGGATGTACCAGACTCAAAAGTGGCAGTAATGCTGGACCATGTCTTCCCGGAATTCAAGGAACTGACACCCATCAGCTCCAGCAAGACCCTGAGGAGCCACATGACCTCTGGCTGGTTCATTTCCCTGGGTGCAATGATTGAGCGGGTCCGCCCGCCGGTCAGGTTGTTCAGTGTGGATCGGTGTTTCAGGCGCGAACAGCAGGAAGATGCCACCCGGCTCATGACCTACTTCTCGGCATCCTGTATCATTATGGACCCTGAGGTTACGGTGGAGCACGGCAAGGCTGTAGCAGCAGGGCTTTTGTCCCAGTTCGGGTTCGAGAAGTTCAGTTTCAGGCCAGATGAGAAGCGCAGCAAATACTACGTGCCAGATACACAGATAGAAGTATTTGCATACCATCCTGGACTGGTGGGAAGCAACACTAAATATAGTGACGGCTGGGTTGAAGTGGCCACATTCGGCATATATTCACCCTCTGCACTGGCCCAGTACGATATCCCATACCCGGTAATGAACCTTGGCCTGGGTGTGGAGCGACTGGCCATGATACTGCACGATTCCACTGATGTGCGCGCCCTTACTTATCCACAGTTCCCTGTTTATGAAGAGGAGTGGAAGATGGCAGACGAGGAACTGGCAGGTATGATCTCAGTTGAGAAGGCGCCTGCGACCAGGCAAGGATGGGATATCCAGCGCGCTATTGTCAGGGTATGCGAGGAGCACGGCAACGAGCCAAGCCCTTGCGAGTTCCTTGCATGGGAAGGGGATGTGAACGGCCGGAATGTTAAGGTAATGGTCACTGAACCAGAGGATGATACAAAACTGTGCGGACCTGCTGCCATGAACCATATTCTGGTTGTGGATGGCGATGTACTGGGCCTGCCAGATTCACCAAAATACGAGAAGAAGTTCAATAAAGGCACAGTGGCAAACCTGCGGTATATCGAAGCCTTTGCGGCCCTGGCGGCAGCAGATATCGAGGCTGCATCAGCCACAGGGGATGCTACCGAGACAAGAGTGCGTATCGTTAAAGTGCCTTCGGAAGTGAATGTAAGGCTTGACTCTATAGCCCAGAGGTATATCACCGGGCATAAGAAGAAGATAGACCTGCGCGGGCCGGTATTTACTACTGTCAGGGCTGAATTCCTCTAAGTGCCGTAGTCGGGGTCGGGATGATAAGGATTGCCATAACAGGCAGGCCCGGTGTGGGAAAGTCCACTGTTATCGCAAAAGTAGTTGAGGGACTGGATATCAATGTGGGTGGTATCCAGTGTAGTGAGATTCGCAGTGAAGGGAAGCGTGTGGGTTTCAAGATACAGGACATAGCCACAGGACGGGCAGGTATATTGAGCCATGTGGAATGCAGCGGGCCTGTTGTGGGTAAGTATCACGTAAACCTTGCCGACCTTGATGGTATCGGTACAAATGCCGCAAAGAAGGCTGCTAATTCTGACCTGCTGGTGATCGATGAGATAGGGCCAATGGAGCTGAAATCCCGACATTTTGTCTCGGCAGTGGAGCATGTTCTGGATTCGGACCGGGACATGCTGGTTGTACTGCACCATTCCAGCCGTCATCCACTTTCTTGTCGTATTCGTGAAGAGTTCAGGATCATTACCGTAAATGAGCAAAACCGGGATGGTCTGGCAGAGATAATTACCGCTTGTCTGGGATGATTTTATTTATATTCATTTATTTCTTATAAGTCAGTCAAAAAAAGAGGAAAAAACATGTTGATCAATGAGATTATGTACTCAAGTAGATCCGACTGAAGTGAGGATTTTCCTGCATGGATTTTCACGATGAACATGGACTTGGGAGCTCAGTAAGTACAAAAAAGATAAAGTTCGTTACAGTCATGTGAAAAAGAGACTTGAAATTCTTTCAGCTAACCCGGAAATTGGGAAGCCTCTTTGAAATATTCCAAAAGGTAAATAGAGGATCCATATAGGGTCTTTTGTTATCATTTACGAAATCGATAAAAAAAATAGCAGCATAACACTTCCAGACTTTGAGCATCATGACAATGCTTACAGATGATTTTATACACATTTAATATCGGTGCTATATTCTTGTATTCCATACTCTCCAGACCCGACAACACGAATCCACAAGGATGGCTGCTTATCAGGTGCACAGGGCGGGCAGCACGTTATAATGTATACATCGAGTTCAAGGTTATCTAAAACAAATTCATCTGACTCACCATAAACCACACCCCGAACACCACCAAAAACCCACCGCACCCCATCAGCACCCGTTGATAGGTTCCCTCAGACATAAGCGACCTCCCCCTGCTTATCGCAGTAGACACGAAAGTGTACCACCCCAGGTCTGCCATAAAGTGACCTACAAGAAATATAGAAGCAGCAAACAGGCTGATCTCAAGCCCCATAAGAACCATCCCCGCCCCTGCCGTCGCCACCACAGCCAGAAATACGGATGGGACACCGACGTGATCACACCGGCGGCAAATGGGCTTTTGAACACAGTACTGCCCCCTGAAAAAGTAGCATGTTTCCCTTCCTTGATAGTTAATATGCCGAACACCACCAGTACCGCACCCCCGATAACAGATATCCAGAGAATGGCACCCTGGGTCGCCAGGGTTGAAAACCCGGCCACTATAAAGATAAATAACAGAACCTCGACCAGAGCATGGCCCGATACAACCAGGGGACCGCTTGTCCAGCCTTTCTTCAGTGAAGTCTCAATAGTAGCAAAGAGCATAGGTCCGGGTACAAGCGCACCGGTTAGTCCAACACTAAAACCGATGCCAAGCATTTTTAGTATTTCTAACATTACCCGAAATCCGGTAAAAAAAGATCATTTCCCGGATGTGAATGCCATGATATCGTGGTTGACATGATCAAGGGTCTTCTTGATGTGTATTTTATCCACGATACCAACATCCGGGATCGGACAGGCATAAAAAATGCCCATCCTTACAGTATCTTTACAGTATTATCTCAATATCCAGTTGTTCTGCCAGTTCCTTATACCTGTTTCGTATAGTCACTTCCGTGACACCGGCCACCTCTGCCACTTCCCGCTGGGTCCTGCGCTCGCCGCACAGGATGCTGGATATATAGATAGCTGCCGCAGCCACACCAGTAGGTCCGCGCCCTGAGGTGAGTTCCTTCTCTGCCGCCTGCCTCAGGATCTCCACAGCCTTGGACTGCACTTCACCATGCAGGTTCAGGCCAGAGCAGAACCTTGGGATATAGTCAATAGGTGACGTAGGCATGAGTTTCAGGCCCAGTTCCCGTGAAATGAACCGGTATGTACGGCCGATCTCCTTACGGCTGACCCTGGATACTTCAGCGATCTCGTCCAGCGTCCTTGGCACATTACACTGCCTGCAGGCTGCATACAGTGCAGAAGCAGCCACACCCTCAATACTCCGGCCCCTGATCAGGTTCATGTCAACAGCCTTGCGATATACCACAGCTGCAGTTTCCCGCACATTCCGGGACAAGCCCAGCGCACTGGCCATTCTGTCCAGTTCTGATAATGCAAAGGCTAAATTTCTCTCAGTAGCATTGCTGACCCTGATACGGCGCTGCCATTTTCGCAGCCTGTACAACTGAGCCCTGCTTTTTGATGATATGGATTTGCCGTAAGAATCGCGATTTCGCCAGTCGATCATTGTTGACAGGCCCTTGTCGTGAATGGTATAGGTCATGGGTGCGCCAACTCTGCTTCTCTTCATACGCTGGTCATGGTCGAACGCTCTCCATTCCGGTCCCTGGTCAATGAACTCGGAATCTACCACAAGACCGCAATCGTTACACACAAGTTCCGCCCGCTCATAATCCTGTACCAGACTGCGGCTACCGCACTCGGGACATTCCACAGTAGGCTTCTCGAATGCTCCGACCTTTTCCTTTTCCTTTCTGAGCTTGATACTCTCACGTATTTTACTTCTCTCAGATTTCTCAATTTCTTTTTCTTTTTCTAGTTCAGCCATTTATTACTAATCCCTCTGTTTCAATCTTATTATTGATCTAATATTGTCATTAATATTATCATTCATGTGAAAAATTGCAACCACTTTGCAATTATTTCACATATACGTGCTTGCCTTTGAAACTTCTCAGATTTTCTCCGGCCACATTCTTAAAAACCCTTACTGAAAAATACGGTTGGTCCACAGGCCCGAACACATCATTGACCTTTCCGATCTTCGTTTTTTTCCTGTCAAAAACCAGATTATTAATCCTGAATAACTTCTTGTTACCAGTCTTATTTGTTTTATCCCCTCTGACGATTAAGTTTTTATGACTTGAAGTATGTAAAACCGTTCCTAATATTTTCAATAATGCACCTCAATAAAATTAATATGCATATGCCTATGCTATTATATAAAGTTATCGCAAGTGCTTTAATTAGGTGGTATTTATTAGATTTAAAGGTTTTGAAAACAATACCTCTTGTGCATGTTTTTCACTTAACCCCGCACCCATGACGATCTTAAGCGCCTCTTCATCAGTGACCAGGTCCCCTGGTGAATGGGAATCGGTACTAACTATCATATCTGCCCCAACCTCTTCAGCTATTCTTACCACATGACCGTTGGCCCGGTTGTGCCCGCAGCGTGATGTGATCTCAAGGCATACCCCAACATCTGCTGCCAGCATTGCATCCTCCTTAGAGATCAATCCCGGGTGCGCCAGTATATCGGCCCCTGCCTCGATGGCAGCCCTGTTCGTCCCGGCCAGCACAGGCTCGACAAGTGTTTCCCCGTGTACCACAACTATCTCAGCCCCCAGTTGACGTGCAAGATCAACCAATGCCGATATCTTCTGCGGGGGCACATGGGTTATCTCAACCCCTGCAAGTACCCGGATATCCCATACCTCTTCAAGGTATCTGGCCTTCTTGGTCCCGTCCAGTACATGCTCGATATTTGTGAAATCCACATGGTCCGTAATAGCAATGGCAGTATAGCCATGGACAACCGCCCTGCGAACAAGTTCGCTTGGAAGCAGTTCACCATCGCTGAATATTGAATGGGTATGAAGGTCTATCATTATCATTTCCATTTATATCATGATTCATTTTATACTTATCGTAAAAGCATTAGAAAAACTTTTGAATCAATAGAATCACTTATAAGTTATGACTGGCCCGATGGACAGAAAACGTTTCACCCTGATAGTGGGTATCGTGGTTATAGCAGTTGCTCTTTTGATCATATATCTTTCATGGGTATTCATAAATGTGATCATATTGAGCATATTCGGCGCATTTATACTGCGGCCCCTGGATAAAAAGCTTCGAAAAATTACCAGGATCAAGAACCGGCAGATCTCAGCGATCCTGACCATCACCACAGTTGCATTGATCTTTTCAGGCTTGTTCCTGAACATCATATTCATCCTGGGCTCGGAACTGGCAAAATTCCAGCCTGATGCCCTGCAAACCGACATAACTATGCTGATAGATTATGGCATCGAACTGATCGGCAAGTACATCCCCAACACCATACAGGAAAACATGAAGTCCAATCTTTCCAGTTCGGCATCTTCTGCCATACTGTTCATAGTCAGCATTGCCCAGCGTGTTGTATTGAATTTCATATCCAATATTGCGATCTTTGCCATGCAACTGGGAGTGGTGGTATTTTTACTTTATTACCTGCTCATCGACGGCGAAAATATTGTTAAGACCTTTATTGATATCCTGCCTTCCAACAGGGTAGAGATCGTAAAGGAATTCCTGCAGCACCTGAATAGTATATATAACAGCCTTTTCAATGTTTACCTGATCGTTTGCGTGCTGACCGGTATAATCGGCGGCATAGGCCTGATGCTTATCGGTGTACCATATCCCATAATGTGGGGTGCTGTCATTGCAGTCCTGGCCCTGCTGCCGATCGTGGGACCGGGCATGTTCTATGTGCCGGCAGCTATATATTATTTTATTGTCGGTGAATGGGTAAAGGCCGTGGTGCTCGTAGTATTTGGCTGGTTGTTCCTTGATACCATTCCCGGCAACATTATCAGGCCCAGGCTGATGATGCAAAGTGGAAATATCCATCCGATCATAACACTGCTGTCCTTTACCGCCCCCCTGTTCGTGGTCGGTGCCATGGGGATAATAATCGGCCCTGCGGCTTACGGTTTCATGCTTGCCATATACAGGACGTATACGGGATTCGAGGTAATAACCGAACATGGAAACCAGGAGATCGAAGAAAAGGCTGAGACCCCATCTGAAGATAAAACTCTATCCGAAGATAAACCCCAATCCGAAGATAGAACTTTATCTGGAGATGAAACCCAATCCGAAGATAAACCCCAACCTGAAGATAAAACCTAAACTGAAGATAAAACCCAATGATGAAGTTTAGGGCTTAACAACCTCATTTTTCAAAGTACCCACGCCCTCTATCTCGATCTCTACCGTATCCCCTGGATAAAGTTGGCCAACACCTGCAGGCGTGCCAGTGGCTATGACATCACCCTTTTCAAGCGTCATGATATGGGAAATAAACTCTATCAGTGCCGGGATATCAAAAATCATATTATTTACAATGGAATCCTGCTTTAACTGGCCGTTGACCCGGGAACGGATGTAGGCATTTGATATGTCCACAAATTCGGCCATGACTACAAACGGGCCAAACGATGCAAAAGTATCAAAGCTCTTCGCCCTGGTCCACTGACCATCTGCCTTTTGGATATCGCGAGCAGTTACATCATTAAAACAGGTATATCCCAGTATCACGTCACCTGCTTGCATGGCAGATACGTTCCTGCACCGCTTACCGATCACAACTGCCAGTTCTGCCTCATAATCCACATGCTGGGATTCAGGAGGATAGACGATCATATCGCCATGCCCGATAACAGCAGAAGGAGGTTTCAGGAAGATAATAGGATGACCGGGCAGTTCCATTTCCAGTTCCCGGGCATGATCGATGTAATTCAATCCTACACATACGATCTTGCTCGGGATCACAGGTGGGAGTAACTCAAGTTCATCCAGGGTATAAGTATCACAATACAGCCCCCGTCCCACGACAACTCTTTCACCTTCTACAGTTCCAGTGAAAACCTCATCACCAAACCTGAATCTGCCTATCATATTATTACACTACCTATTGTACTACCATGAATCAACTAAATATTAAAACATTATCTTCTTTCCTGTGGCATCCCTATGGTACTTTCCCAATTCACTTTTTATGAGCAGATCACCACTGAACACCGGGCCGTCCCTGCATACCCTGAGACCTGATGGATCAATGGTACATGCGCCGCATACACCGATACCACACTTGAAATACCTGTGAAGACTTAATTGTGCCATTGCCTCAAGCCCTGCTGCCTGGAGAATATCCAGCACGCTTTTCATCATCAACTCCGGACCGCAGATATAGAACTGGTCAAACCCGGCCAGGTTGAACTGGTCCATTGCTCCTGTTATAAACCCGTGATGACCTTTACTTCCATCATCAGTAGCTACACTGAATGCACCGCATTTTGAGAAATATTCCTCGAAAAGCAGTTCATCCGCTGTCCTGGCCCCTATCAGGATAGTAACATCCAGGCCAAGGGATTGGGCTTGCTGCGCCAAGGGCAGCAGGGGTGCACCACCCACGCCGCCTGCAATGACCATAATCTTGTTACCTTTTTCATCCCCATACTCTTCTCCGTTCCCACCTCCTCCCCCGTCTCCGTCTCCTCTCCCTTCCCCTTTCACTTCAAATCCATTCCCGAACGGCCCCCGGATGCCAATACTATCGCCCACTTCCAGCCGTGACAGTGCCTCAGTAGCCTCGCCCACCCTCTGCACCGTGATGCTGCCCGGGTGTGACAGTGCCATCGGGATTTCATCCAGGCCCCGGACCCATACCATTACGAACTGGCCGGGTGCAGCATCCAGTTCAATATCGGTCCTGAGAGTGATTATGGTAGGGGTCTCCCTGATGATCTCTGTTATTTCTGCATTCACCGGTCTCACTGTTCCACCTTCCTGTGGGCAAGTCCGGTTATATCGTCCAAACAATGATCATTGGCCTTCAGGTAAGCAGACAATCCACTGGTGATCTCACTGAAAATATTTACATTATCATAAACAGCAGAGCCCACCTGTACCGCCGAGGCCCCGGCCATCATCATCTCCACTGCATCCTGCCAGCTTCCGATACCGCCCACACCTATAACAGGGATGTCCAGTGCTTTGTACAGATCGTATACGCATTTTACAGCCACCGGACGTACTGCGGGGCCGGAAAGGCCACCGTACAGGTTACCAAGGATCGGATACCCGCTATGGATATCTATCGCCATGCTCCGCACTGTATTGATAGCGACAACAGCATCGGCTCCACCCCTGCTCGCAGCCTCACCGATCTCCACAATATCTGTGACATTCGGGGTGAGCTTGACCCATACCGGTACATCAGTTGTCCGTTTGGCAGCCCTGGTGATCTCTTCCACCAGTACCGGGTCAGTACCAACTACAGTTCCGTAACCACTGGCATGGGGGCAGCTCACATTTAATTCGTAGGCACTGGCACCTTCCAGTCCAAGGATTATTTCTTGAAACTCATCCGGATGTGCCCCGAAAACGCTGGCGATCACAGGAACCCCGCCTTCACTGGCAATCGAAAGTTCTTTCCTGAAATCCTTGTACGACGGATTTGGCAGGCCCATTGCATTCAGGAACCCACAATCCAGTTTGAGCATGGTGGGGTTCGGGTGGCCTTCCTTTGGCTCGGAGCCTATGGACTTTGTGACCACGGCACCCGCACCTTCCCCGGCCATACGCTTCAGTGAGGTACCTGTGGTGCCAAGAACGCCTGCCGCCAGTATGATCGGGTTTTCCAGTCCAAGCCCGGTAAGTTCTATCGAAAGGTCGGTTGAGGACATGCTATCCATAGACCTCGTCAACCGTATATCCGTTATGCACAACCTTTGAGATCTTTCCCACTAAAGCTGCCGGGTCATCTGCCTGGAATACGTTCCTTCCTATTGCCACACCCCGTCCGCCTGACTGTATGGAATCATATACCATCTGCAAAAGGTCACGCTCGGTCTCCATCCTGGGCCCTCCGGCTACAACAATAGGTACAGGGCACCCGTCAACCACTTCCCTGAACGAATCCGGGTCCCCGTATAATTTGTCTTAACAATATCTGCGCCAAGTTCGGCACCTACCCGGGCCGCATGCTTGACGTACTCTACATCATGTTCGGAATCGACCTTTGGTCCCCTTGGATACATCATTGCCACCAGGGGCATACCCCATTCATCGCATTTGCTGGCGGTCATACCCAGTCCTTTCAACATCTTTGCCTCATCATCGGCACCAATGTTAACATGTACTGATACTGCATCTGCTCCCACTTTTATTGCCTCTTCCACTGAGGTGACCAGCACCTTATGGTTGGGGTCAGGGCCCAGTGAAGTGGACGCTGACAGGTGTATGATCAGTCCCACATCCCTGCCGTAACCACGGTGGCCGTATTTGGGTAAGCCCATGTGTCCCAGTACAGCATTGGCACCGCCTTCTGCCACTTTGTTCACCATTTTTGACAGGTTGGTCAATCCTTTAATGGGGCCTGCACCAACACCATGATCCATGGGAATAATGATGGTCCGAAGAGTTTCCCTGTCAAAAATCCGTTCCATCCGTACCAATTTCCCAATGTTTGGAGACCTTATGACATTCGTTTGCATATGTTCCACCTGGAATATTCAAGGTTCTGATTGTACTTATTTATTTAGATTTTAGTATTTATTTCACGCTTCTAAAATTATTCACTTTTAATAATTTAAAAAAAGTACTTATCCTAATAGATGATAACAATATATTGGATCTAAAAACAATGATGAAAAATAACATTCTATTAAGAGACATTATGACAAGGGGGGTAACTTCGGTTCCCGTGGACCTCACCCTTGGAGAAGTTGCAAAAATAATGGTTAACCAGAACGTTTCTGGCGTAGCAGTTACAGACCATAACGGGGAAATTATGGGATTTATCACAGAAATGGACATGTTGCAGGTAGTTGTTAATAAATCACTGCTGGATAAGACTGCCGAAGCAATAATGACGACTTCGTTACAATCGATTAGCCCTTCCACTGATGTGAAAACTGCTGCCAGTGTCATGTTGGATGCAGATGTTCACAGACTGATCATACTATCCGAACAAGGTATGGGGGCATCAGACCGTCCAGTGGGTATTCTCTGTGCCAGTGATATCATCAGGCAACTGACGATGTAAGAACTGACGCTGTAAGGACTTATTTTCGCATCGGTGGGAGCCTGCAAAGTTTCGAGCTTAGCTGTGCGTGTATCCTGATGATGTCATATTTAGTCAGCAGTCCGGACAGCCTGGTGGGGTCATCCCTGTCCACAACAGGCAGTCGCCCGATATTGTTATCCAGCAATTTCCTTAAGGCTTCTTCAAGATTCTCGTCTTCATATGTCACAATCAGTGAGCGGGTCATAATATCACCGGCAGTTACACTGTCTCTTTCATCATTAGGGACTTTTTCCGCATCCTCAAAGGTCACCATACCTACCAGCTCCAGGTTATCCAGCACAGGATACCCCAGATGACCGTATTTGTGGATGAGGTTCAACACAGTCTGGATCTTTGTGGCAGGGTCGACTGTGATGATATCACCACTCATTGCCTCTTTTACTGTTACAAGTTCCAGCACATCTATTGTCATCTCACGGCGGTGGGCAGGGGAATCCATCCTGGTAGGCACCTGTTTTTCATATATGGACCATTTGCCTGACAGAACATATGCCAGGGTGGATGCAAGCATAAGGGGTGGCAGTAGGTTGTAGTTACCTGTTAGTTCTGATACCATTATTATTGCGGCGATGGGTGTTTTTGCCACACCTGCAAGCAGGGCTGCCGTCCCGACCAGCACAAAGGTAGCTGGCTGCAATACTATAGTTGGGAACAAAGTATTGAAGGTCAGTCCCAGCACGCCGCCCAGCATTGCTCCTATCACCAGTGAGGGACCGAATACACCCCCGCTGCCCCCGCTGCTGATAGTGAAGGATGTGGCAAGTATCTTGGCAAATACCAGTAGCAGCATGAGCCCTACTACAAGCTGCTGGTCTATGGCCTGCTGAATGAGCCCGTACCCTACGCCCAGGCTTTCGGGTACGAAAAATGCAAGGATGCCAAGCAAAAAGCCGCCGATGGCAGGCCTGTAATGCCGGGGTATGGTCAACCTGTTGAAGATATTCCTCATGCCATAGAAGATATGTACATAAAATATACCAACGGCAGCACATGCGACACCAAGCAGTGCATAGAAAACAAGTTCGTATGGATGGGTGAACTGGTAATTGGGCATGACGAACAGGGAACCCCAGCCGAACACTGAGCAGAATATGGAATAGGCGATGGTGGACGAGATAAAGGCGGGCACGATGCCCTCTGATTCCGAGCCCTGCCTGTACAGTACTTCGATTGCGAATATTGCGCCGCCAAGTGGGGCCTTGAATATGCTGCCCACACCAGCAGCCATGCCGCATATTACGAGAATGCGGCGGTCCCGGTCAGTGAGATGGAGCTTGGTGGCAAGTATGGAACCGAAACCTGCACTGATCTGGGCTATGGGTCCTTCCCTGCCTGCGCTTCCACCTGAGCCTATGGTTATCATGGATGTCAGTGCCTTGATGAAGGGGACCCGGGTCCTGATCACACCCTGCTTATGGTGGTAGGAATCAATGACGGAATCGGTACCGTGCCCTTCTGCCTCGGGGGCAAAACGGTACACCAGGTAGCCTGCTGCTAGTCCGCCGAGCATGGGGAGCAGTATTAGTAATAATCGGTTGGGCTGGCCTGTAACGACGGGCAGGAGGTCAACATCACCTCTTGGGGTAATAGGGAAATATCCGCCGATGCCGCCTAATAGGTAATAGGTGGCGTAATATAGGCCTGAATAGAATATGATGGCAACAATCCCACCTACGATACCTACAAGGATGCTGAGGGCTGTCCATCTCTGGACCTCTTTCAGGTCGAGTTCACGTATTATTTCCTGTATCTTGCTGCTGAGGTCCATTTTGATCACACCAGCCTGGGGGTGTGAAAGGTTGGTGAATTTGTGTGGTGGATAATGAATTCAGTTGGTAATTGGTGTTTTAGAAATGACTGTCGAGTTTTTCCTGGAGTAAAAGAATTTGCAGTACCCGTTTGTTCAACCTTCTTTGATTTTTCAGGTGTAATTAATACAGTATGAGTAATAAGGTTAATGTATTACAAAATTGTGGAATTTATTTGGTTGTTAAACCATTAGTAGCATATAAGCGCAGGAGGCGAAAGAAAGAATGAAGCAGAGTAAATTCCCAAAAGGATGGGATGAAGAGAGGGTACACAAAGTTCTGGCCCATTATGAAATACAAACAGAAGAGGAAGCCTTAGCCGAGGATGAGGCAGCCTATGAGGACAGAACCCAGACTACAATAGATATCCCCGTTGAATTAGTTCCTGCTGTTAGGGAACTTGTCGCAAAGTATCAAACATTACAGCATCCGAAGACAGCGGCAGATAACAGCGGATAAAGAATATCCGGAAATTTGCAATACACATAAAAGAACCTCTTCACAGGATATGTTATATCTGGTATCATCGGGAATTATTGAGCAAATCGGCACCACTGGAACCGGGACATCCTACATTTAAATGGGGCCATAATGGGGCCAAAGACGCCATAAACATTTCACTAAGGCACTACAAAGGCGCCAAAACATATAAGATTCATACACTGATCAAAAATATGCAAAACATAGAAAAGACAATCCAGAGCATACTCAAAAAGTTCGAAGTTCGGGATGTGTGTGAAAAAAGGAAACTCGTATAAAAGAATTATATCAACATAAAAATTGAAATATCCTTTTACACTAAAATTACCCGGATACATTTGAATTGCGATATCCATGATGCAACAAATACTACGGTCAGCCAAAACCCACCTCGAAGGCACACCCAACGCAGGCCATGACATCACCCACACCCTGCGGGTAAGGGACCTGTGCCTCCACATCAGCAGCATCGAAGGAGGCGACCCAGAGATACTGGAAGCTTCAGCCCTGCTCCACGATATCGGGCGCCCCGCCGAACTAAAGGACCCGGCGACCGACCACGCTGCCATCTCCGCACAACTCTCCCCCGGCATACTTGACAGGGCAGGCTTTCCCGCACAAAAAATACCGGCCGTGGTCTATGCCATAGCCAACCACCGCTACAGTTCAGGAATAACACCGGACAGCCTGGAAGCAAGGATACTCCAGGACGCTGACAGGCTGGATATATCAGGTGCAGTAGGTGCGGCCATGACATTTGCCTATTCGGGCGCCCACAACCGCAGGCTGTACAATCCCGATGACCCCCTGGCCAGCCAGCGGGAGCCAGACGGGAAAGAATATGCACTGGACCATATCCTCACAAAACTAATGCTGCTGCCCGGGTCCATGCATACCGATACTGCCAGGGGAATGGCAGAGGAAAGGAACAGGTTCCTGCAAACTTTTGTGGACCAGTTCATATATGAGATCAATACCGGCAGGGGGCCTGGAACTGAGTAAGCCCGTAACACCCCTGCTCACAGTGGACATAATAATCCTGGTAGAGGGAAAGCTCGTACTTATACAGCGCATGAACCCACCCTACCAGGGCCAGTGGGCACTGCCAGGCGGATTCGTAGATGTGGGGGAAACAGTGGAAGATGCAGCCACCAGGGAGGCAAAGGAGGAGACCGGACTTGATGTGGAATTGAAGAGGCTGGCGGGTGTGTTCTCAGACCCCAACCGGGACCCCAGAGGTCATACCGTATCAGTCTGCTTCACAGCAACCGGATACGGGAGCCTGGAAGCGTCGTCAGATGCCAGGGATGCGGCATTATTCGACCCGGATGACCTGCCGCCGCTGGCCTTTGACCACGAAAAGATAATCAGTGCTGCTGCAAAGCAGATCAGGCTTATTCTTCAAGGGCAGAGTTGATCCGGCGCAGCACATCGACCATCATGTTCTGGACACCTTCGGTGTGGTCGCCATCGGGCGGCGTGTCTTCCATATCCAGCAGAATGCCGATATTTTTCGTCATGTTGGTAATGATCTCCAGCATTTCATCCTTGCTGATGAGGCCACTGTAATATGAGTAGAACAAGGTAGTGCCGGAACGCTCCAGTTTCCTCTTGAATGATGCCCGGGCATTGGATACTTCCTGCCTGGAATAGGGTTCATTGAAGAACGGCACCAACTCAGGCAGGTTCTGCCCGATCCAGGTCATCTCACTTCGGCCATGTACGTTCTTAAAATCAGCGCACAGCCTGGCAATCACCCACTCACGCGCAGTGAAATGAGTGGTCTTTTTTAAAAGGCGTGTGACCTCGGAATGGTCTTTCTTATCAATTTTCTTAAATTTTTCATATTTAAACATAAAAATTTCCTGCGTATAACAACCAATGTATTACATTCTGTATTACTTCACATGGTTTAAATAATTTCCAGATAACTTTTGGGTTCTGATGAAAATCCTAATTCCCATTGACGGGTCTGCAGGTTCAAAAACAGCAGCAAAGGTAGGTTTAAGAATCGCTAAAACCCACTCTGCTAAAATTATTTTATTACATGTAATAAGTGCAACTGGACAAAAAAGAAAAAAATGGATGGAGGAGGGGGCAAAGAAACTTCTATCTGTCTATAAGGATGCCATGGTTGAAGCAGGCATAGATGTTGACAATATTACTACTATCATCGAAGAGGGAGACCCGGCTGGAGAGATAGTTGAAACTGCCGAAATAAGAGGTATAGACAGGATCGTGATAGGGACGCATGGCAAGACCGGGCTCAAGAAGTTGACCGGAAGCGTTACCGAAAAGGTGCTGCGCCATTCCAGGGTGCTGGTGCTGGGTGTGCCTCCAAAATTTGAAATAAAATGAAACCGTATTTGACCTGGCAGGGGTGAAATAATATGGATGGGCCGTATCTGGCTGCTGTTGATATCGGTGGGACAAAGATAACAGTTAGCATTGCGAACATAAGCGGAATACTGGTCAAGGTGTACCGGCCCGTGCAGCTTGAGGGTGACAACCTGGCAGTAACCACGCAAGTCGATTCCATGGTGGGGTATGCCTGTGAGCAGACAGGCATTGGGAAGGATGAGATTTCCGCAATCGGGGTCAGCACCTGCGGTCCCTTTGGAATAAGGGATGGCGAACTTGTGCTGGTGGCACCTAACCTGTGTGGTGGGCTTGCAAAGGAGCGGGAGATCATACCAAATGACTGGACTGAGATTCCACTGCAAAGTGAACTGTCCCGGATATACAATAAGATCCACATCGAGAACGATGGCATATCAGCTGTTACTGCAGAAAGGATGTTCGGTGCCGGCAAGGGCGAGGACAACGTCGTCTATATCACCTGGAGCACAGGTATCGGTAGCGGAGCCTATGTTGACGGAAGACCAATAAAAGGTAAGAACGGCAATGCACCACATATCGGCCATGTTTATCTAGTAGATGATGGACCCAGGTGCGGTTGCGGGAATTTCGGAGATATGGAAGCTCTGGCTTCGGGTGTGGCTATTGCCAGGGATTACGGGAGCAAAGTAACGGCCGGAGGTACGACATCTGAGGATATGACGGCTGAAGGTGTGACAGCCGAAGGTGTGACTGCTGTGGATGTAACGACTGAAGGTGCGACGACTGAATGTGTAACGGCTGAGGATGTATTCAACCTGCTTCGTAAGGGTGATCCAAAGGCAGAGTCAGTGATCGCTAATGCTGCAAGGTATTTCGCAAGGGGGCTGGTTTCCATTAACGCTATCCTGGACACACGGGTGTTTATTATCGGCGGGAGTGTGTTCATGAACAACAGGCATATCCTGCTGCCCATGGTAAAGGAAGAGTTCTGTAAGTCATTCCCGGCCCTGTCAAAGGATGTGGAGTTCAGGCCGTGTGCACTTGACAGCCACCTGGGCGATCTGGCAGCCCTTTGCCTTGTCATGCCTGATGACTGGGTGCGGCAGTGGCAGGAAAAACGGCCGTGGGAGTTTGCCCCTGAGCCGATTGTACTGGGTACCAATTCAAAGTTGAAATAAATGTTAACTGTTCAGATATGTGGTAAGTATGGTAAGACGAAAAGGTATGGATAAGACAATAACCATTTTCATTGTATCATAAAAACATAAAATAATTAAATTGTGGCTATACAGATCTGTATATATGCAGACTTGTATACCTCAAACCACGTCTTTCTTATTTAAGCCGTAACTGGGTATTTTAGGCAATTTTTGATACAATATATGCACTAACTCAAAAGAATTAATTCAACTGTATCGGCCTTGCACATTTTAAATTTTATCGATGTTCACAGTAAAGTTACTCCAAATTAATCCAGCGAGGAAACTCACCCATGCGAGGTTTGAGGCAAAACACACGTTGACATAGGGGTAATTTCCTCAATTTCACAACACAAA
>JAUWRA010000172.1 GCA_030610815.1 Methanosarcinales archaeon | reverse complement strand
GCCAGCTCTGTCAAATCATTTGTTGCCGTATTTCTCGAAATTTTAAAAGTTTCAGCATAATCTGCATTTGTGATCTTTCCCTTTTCGAAAATAATTTTAAGACCATCTCTTTGTCTGTCATTCAACTCCACCCCTAATTTTTCGATCTCGCTTATCACGATTGCCTTTCCACCTGATCTGGAAGTACTCTATTAGTCTCCTCAGGCATCCTGCGGTCATAGCTGCGAAGTCCCGCCTCCACATGCCCCACCTTGATATGTAATTTTGAGGCTGCCAGTGCCCCTGCCAGTACGGTATTGGTATCACCCTGCACCAGCACAGCATCGGGCCTTTCCTCCATAAGCACCTTCTCAATCCCTGACATGATTTTTCCAGTTTGCTCGCCATGGCTTCCTGAGCCTACATCCAGATTGTATCTTGCTTTCGGCAGTTCAAGCTGTTCGAAAAATACCCTGTCCATCTCATAGGAATAATGCTGGCCTGTGTGGAGAATAAAATAATCAAGGTTCTTTTGTTCACATTCCCTGATAACAGGGGACATTTTAATAATCTCAGGTCTGGTACCCAGCACTATTGCAATACTCATGTTTTAACAGCTCATTTATTCCTTGACTCATTGATCAACCTTGACATCGAATGCAATATGATCCCGGTAAAGCTCATAAAAGTCCCTACCATAAACAACATTATCATCAACAGCGTCGGCCCGAACATCAAACTCCCTCCAAGGTAGAACGTCCTCAGAAAACTCAACCCCATAAACGCCCCGATACCCCCTATCACCATCCCTGGCACAGTAAAATAATACAGCGGCCGGTTCAGCTCCATCTGATGCAGCACCTGCATCAGCCCCCGCCACCCGTGGCTCACCGGATGCTCGGTCGCACAGTCCACATCATACCGCACCCCAACCTCAACTTCCTTCACCCTCAACCCCGCCTTCGCAACATCTGCCAGCATTTCACTCTCAATACCAAAACCCTTCTGACTGAACCTGAAACTCGGAATAACACCACCCGAAAAAGCCCGAAACCCGCTCTGCGTATCTGTGATATTTAATCCACTATTCAAATTAGTAGCCTTATCCAGCACTGACTGCCCCAATCTCCTGTATGCCGGCGTACTCTTCCCGTTACCGTTCAAATACCGGCTGCCGTTCACCACATCAGCCTCACCTGATAAAATAGCGCCTGTCAATTTAGGTATATCACCCGGATCATGCTGACCGTCAGCATCCATGGTAACGATAACATCAGCACCACCAGCAGCCTCAAACCCGGTCCTTAGAGCTGCGCCCTTACCCATATTGGTGGGGTGGCGGATAACCTCAAAGCCGGCGAGCCTGGCAACTTCAGCTGTACGGTCAGTACTACCGTCGTCGACCACTATCACACGATCGGCAAACTGTTTTGTGCGCAGCAGCATACTGCCGATTGCTACTTCTTCGTTATAGGCAGGGAGTATGACTGCTATGTGGGTCATGCGTATACCTCCCGGGTGGCATCCGTATTCCCGTCATCTACCACAACCACCTCATCCATATACTTCTTACAGCCCGGCACCATCCTGGCGATAGCACGCTCCTCATTATAGGCCGGCATAACCGCGATGGTAAAGGTCATGTGCATACCCCTGGAATTGGGTGACTTTTTAATTTATTCCAGATAAATAGATCGTGGCAAAAAAGATTCACCGCAGAGGACGCAGAGAGGCGCAGAGAAGTGTTGTTTTCTCTGCGTGCCTCTGCGCTCTCTGTGGTTTTCTGAACCGTCCCAGTAAATAATAAAAGGTCTCGGAATTGGGGGGGAACTGATGGTTGGTGTTGGATTGCTCAGGCTGAGATATATTAATAAAATTATTATAATCGTATCTGCGTTCATCCGCGTTTATCTGCGGTTCTTTTCGTATTGGTCTTACCGTAATCTCTGATCCTTCTGCTCTAGCTATCCTGTTCATGAACCCATCATCGATTATTGTTACACGGTCTGCGTGCTGGCTTGTGCGCAGGAATATGCTGCCGGTTGATATCTCTTCATTAAAGGCTTGAAGAATGGTTGCAATAGAAGGTATAGTCAATTAAAGACCTCCATCGACCGGTTTAATAGACCAGATGACACAGATATATTTAAGGAACGATTGATTACCGCAATATTCCTGTAAATATTGCTTATCAAAATATAAATCTCCTGTGTAGCTATGCGTTAAAATAAATTTTTTCTTCAGATGGATAGATATTTCAAAAAAATTCATAGTAGTATGACTTCGGATATTTCTAAATTCCTTTAATTAAAATAACATTTGAATCTTACATATTTGTTAAATGCACCCGACATATAAAAAACTATTTGATAAATCTAATAATATTTAATCAATTATATTATATTTATCATATATCACTACCTTTTTATCAGTCAGAAACCATTTGATAGTAAATGCTGGCAATTAAAAACCTGTTCAGGAATAAGCTCAGGACACTGCTAAATATAATTGGCATCATGCTGGCAATTATTTCCCTGGTAATTCTTACATCACTGGGATGTGGATTATTGGACACAGGAGAACAGGTGTTAAAGGATAGCTCCATGCACCTCTGGATGAAAGGACGGCCTGTTGACCTTGAGACCCGGTATATCCAATCCTCACAGGCCAGGATCAGTGACGTTCACCAAATAAGTACACAAACACTGGCAGATCCCAGGGTCAATGTGTCAACCCCCTTACTTACTGAAATTGTATATGCACATAAAGAAGGAGAGGATCCGAAGGCTGTATTTGGACTTGGTGTGGATACGAATGGTCCTCTGGTAACAATATCCTCTGGTGCGCCAATTTCTACAAGCACATTGTATAATGGCAGCACATACGACGGTCCCTTCACAAGTGAAGTGCTGGTGGATTCCAGGGCAGCACATCTTCTGGGTGTTGAGGTTGGTGATACCATCTTTGCCGGCAAGACCATATCAGATGCCAGGAACAGGCAATTCAAAGTGGTTGGTATCTCGGATTCGCTCTCCACTTTCAGTCTCAATGCCATGGTGATCTTTCCATTCCCCGAATTCCAGCTTATCACCGGGAACCATTATCACGACAGTGCATCAATGATCATCGTGCGGCTAAATGACGTAAATACGGCAGAACAGGTAAAAAATGATCTTCAGGAACAATATCCTGAATACCAGGTAAGTACGAACAGGGAGTTTTTAAATAATATTATTGAGCAGAACGGTTTTTTCATAGTATCAGCCTCTTCCATTGTGATACTTGCTATAGTAATGGGCACGTCCCTTATCATATTGACAATGCTTTTATCATTAAATGAAAGGAAAAGAGAGATAGGGATATTGCAGGTAATTGGTTTTTCCAGGCTGTCCATTGCAATGAACTTTGGGTTCGAAGGATTTATTATTTCGATCATTGGAGGAATATCTGGTATATTATTAAGCGTGCCGGTTGCTGAAATAATAAATCAGGTAGTAAAAAGAATGACAGGTCTTGATGAATTGCTGGTTCTTGATACTAAGATTATGTTATTAGGCTTTTCAATGGCAGTAATTATTGGATTATTGTCAACCCTGGCAACCATCTGGCGGCTATCAACGATCAAACCAATGGAACAGATCAGAAGTGTGTAGATATATGTTCGCTTGTGTTCTTTCATCTTAAATTTTGTGTTATAAAACGATACATATTTATAGTGTCAGTTAATATATTGAACTATTGTATAAGAGATAAATAAAAGAAATATCTCCTATAAACTATAAATTATTGGTATTATCTTAAAAATTAAAGGAGTTTGTATAAAGAAGTGCTCACAAGTGTAGTAGCCAGTACAACAGTAGCCAGTACAACAGTAGTCAGTACTGCAGCTTCAAGCATGGCAAGTGCTACCAGTGTGGTCTCTTTAACAACACCTATAGGTCTTCCGGAATACGGTGTACTGGCAGTTATTGCACTGATCGTATTGCTCTCGGCCAAAGAAATACTCTCAGCATCTGATAAATGGAACAGGGCCTTAAACTCCTCTCTGAACCTGGGTATCTATCCTCTGTTAGTCTGTTTTGTTTTAATCGTTTTTTTCCAAATAAATTTGGTGATAGGGCCTTAAACTCCTCTCTGAACCTGGGTATTTATCCCCTGTTAATCTCTTTTGTTTTAATCGTTATTTGCAAAATAAGAGAAGGGCTGAATAGTAACTTTATTTGTAACTATTCAGCCACCCTATAAACAGTTTACTTTTAAAAAAACACCTATGCCGAAAAATCAATATACTTTGACATCATATTAAATTAATATTCAAAAAACAACCAAATTTTTCCATTAATCTGAGGGGA
>JAUWRA010000185.1 GCA_030610815.1 Methanosarcinales archaeon | reverse complement strand
AGATCAGACCAATTCGAGATGATATTTGGAAAAAATGATGATTTGTTCACGATGTGTTGATACTAAAATGACAAATGAGTGTTCACGATGTATTGAGCTTTTTTGAGCTTTTTTTGTTCACGATGTATTGACACCTTCCAGCTAATGATATGGAATTTGATGAATCGGATTTTTCTTGTTACCAACTTTGACACTTCAAACTCCTTTGTTTTCAGGAACGTTTTCTATTTTGTCAGCCATTAATTCATTTTATGATGAACATCACCAATCCTGCACTGCCACCCCTCGCACCACAAGGGCGGGTGGGAGCACAGCGGGAGAGGGGGCGGCGAGAGAGCCGAAGAATAGATGGGGCTGCAATTCATTATTTATTTCACCGCAAAGAGCGCGAAGATCGCAAAGGATTCTGTTGGGTTGGCTTTGCGTCCTTCGCGTTCTTTGCGGTGCATTATTACATAAAAATTATATTTTAACTACCGCCAGCAGCCAACATAACATCCACTTCGCACCCCCGGACCGCTGGATAGACTTCCTGGGTTTCAATTGAAGCCATGCTTTGGAGTTAAGCCGTAAATGAACCAATGAACAATCACCGGCGGCCACAGGCCATCCGCTTTGAGGAACAAGTATCAGGAAAATATACCTGGCTTTGAGTATAGAGTTAATAATATCGTACACTTATTCCAGACCTGTTTCATCAGATAACTGGATATCCAAAAAATCAACCTTTGAACCATCCTCCCTGAATTCATCCACAGTCCCGTAATTATCGGTTGATTCGATGACTTCAGAAGCATGCTATTCAATGAAATGTTTTAGGAATTTCTTTATCAACTTTGTATCTCCATCGACAAAAGGATGTACCATTATACTTTTCTCAGATTAATATTCAATCTCTAATCAACTGAATCGCCCTATAACATTTCTTAATATTAAACAGTAAATGGTTTATATTTTCACTTGTAAGTTGCTAACCATGGTTATAACTGAAAGGGACAACGCATTATTTGAGGCAGGCATCAAATTGGGTGCCCTGTATCACCAGTTCACAGGCGCTCCGGTTAATATCAGTACTGTAGACAGCCTGGAGCAAGCCATAGAGGAAAGCATATCAGTGCAGCCCTACATTGAAAAAATATCGGTAACGATAGACAGGGACATGGTCACCAGCAGGACTGGTGAGAAGTTCAAGTACTGCGAACTGGAAGGCCGGATGCTGGAAGTGGAAGCCAGGATCACTTTTGGCGGCACAACGGCAACAGTGGGACTGAAATACGACCGATCACTGGATTACCCACTTATGCGCATTATTGATATAATAGAAAAATAAAATGGTAGATACAATGGTTTTTATCGACTTGTTGAAAGTGCTTTATTGTACTCCATTTCTATTCTATTCCTGCTATACTGATATCCTGACAAGGCGTGTATCTAACCAGGTTTGGAAAGTAATGCTGGCAGGGGCCATCATTTTTGTTACATATGATATTATAACCGGTGGAATACCTGCCCTGGTCAGGCTATTAATTTCAGCAAGTGTGATATTCGTATTTGTCTATATCTTATTCCAGTTCGGTGCTTTTGGAGGAGCCGATGCCAAGAGCCTGATCGTCCTTGCTATCATTATACCTGTTTACCCGACAATTGAAATGTTCGGACTTGTAATGCCATTGAATGGCGTACCCCTCATCGATCTTTTTGCTTTTAGCGTATTCGGGAATGCTGTCCTGCTGACCGTAGTAGTACCCCTGTTCCTGTTTTTCTATAACCTGTTCACCTTAAAACCGGGCGAGATCATAGAACGGCCAGCTTATCTCTTTGTTGGGTTTAAAGCAGACATTTCAAAATTGCTGGGCAGACACATTAAATTGATAGAAGAATGCTATCTTTCAGAAGGTGAATTTCATACAAAGTTCAGGCGCGGGGGGGTAAGTATCGACGAGGAAACTGTAAAAGAACTGGAAGGATTCGCTGCCGATGGCCTGATGGACAGGCGGGTATGGGTCACTCCGGGCCTGCCGTTCATGATACCTATCACACTTGGATTCTTTGTAGCTGTTTTGTATGGCGACATGATATTCGCTCTTACAAAATTCTTATTAATGAATTTTTAATTATCTTTACTTTGATAAATTGATATTTTATCCTTCTGAATATTCAATTTATCATCACATTGTAGAGAAAAAACACAATTCAATCCCACCTTCTTCATAATAACTAATCAATTCTTAATACATATATGGCTATTGTTTCACCAGTCATACCATGTTAAAGTTGTACCGTTGATTTAATGTTTATCGATGAATCAACAACAAATCTACATTAATATAACTTATCAAAATATTGTTTAAAAAAAATCCCAAAACATAGGTTAAATTCATCTTAGGGTTGAATATTCTATTATTATGTCTAAACTAATCAACTATTGTGATCCAGCCGATAAACAGATACGTGACTTTTGTGACTGTGTTTCCCAATGGCAACTGATAAACTTTTACCGATTTAACTCCGCCTTTCATCATTTATCCCATTCATGTCTGGGCTTCTGCGAAACAGCGGTGAAACCAGCAGCGTACACACCCACTTAAATTTTCTATAAATGGTCATCTCAAATCCACTCATAATGTGCCATGACCTCAGGCTTGAAATCATACAGCATACTCCCCTCCGCATAACCAAAGAACAGGCAGCCTTCACATTCTGTTGTTATCTTCCTGCGTTGTTCCAGTGAACTCTCCCACACATTCACCAATCCGTCCCTGATATGCCCCAGATGTTCCGTCTTCAACCTGCAGTTCTCTATCCAGCCATCAGATGTTACATTAAGGATGATATCGCTGGCATGGCACCTGAAATCCATATTCCTGTCCCTTACCATTGTTAAGTACGTCAATGAATTAATGATAGGATAACCCTCCTTTTTCAACCCGATGACCTGGTCCAGCACATTTTCATACTTAAGATTATCACGTATTCCGATTATCTCCCAGACAGCAGGGTCAATACCCCCAGATTCATCCAATGGCTCAAAAGATATCCAGACTCCCAGATCCCTGGCCAGGTGTACCAGTGGCACGACATCCTCAAGGTTCTGTCCTGATATGACACAATTGATCAGGATAGGGTTCCTGCGTCCATCCTTTACAGCCTCTATTCCGGCCAGAAGGTCATCAAAATCCATGCCCCTGATATCTTTATAGCTATCTATCCCATCAACTGATACAGACAGGTAATCCACATCATCCAGTTCATGTGCCCGCTGCTTGAGCAGTTTTCCGTTGGTTATCATGGATGTAATAAATCCAAGGCTGCGCGCATAAGCCATTATCCGGGGCAGGTCCTCCCTGAGCAGAGGTTCCACAGTCCAGGCATTATAATACTTGATACCGAACTTCTTTGCCTCATCCAGCAGG
>JAUWRA010000007.1 GCA_030610815.1 Methanosarcinales archaeon | reverse complement strand
TCCTCCGACCCTGGCAGCCATATCTAATAACAGAAGGTTGCAGGTATTATTTTGAGACTTTTTATTATTTCCTGGAACGGTTTATAACCACAGAGTGCACAGAGAGCACAGAGAAGGCAATAACGCTCTGTGCTCTCTGTGCTCTCTGTGCTCTCTGTGCTCTCTGTGCTCTCTGTGGTTGATTTTCTTTGCCATGATCCATTTATCATACTTGATCAGAATAAATTAAAAAGTCTCATTATTATCCGATAAACTTAAATTTGTTGAATTATAAGTATATAATCATAATGAAATTCATAAACAGAACTCGCGAATTGGAGTTCCTGCAGAGAAAGTACAACTCAAAAGAAGCCGAACTCATCATTATATACGGTCGGCGGAGAATCGGGAAAACCGAACTTTTAAATAAATTCGCCAAAGATAAACGTGTTCTTTTTTTCCTTGGCAGGGCAGAATCAAAAGAGGATACCCTGCGCAGGTTAAATTTAATGGTAATGGAATTCTTCAATGACATCTCACTGGCACGCTCACCGCTGTCAAACTGGGATGATTTTTTACTTTACATAGCCGAAAACAGCAAAGACAGGGTTGTTCTGGTCTTTGACGAATTCCCGTTCATAGTAAATAAATTCCCTGAGATCCTATCAGTGCTCCAGGATAATTGGGATTCCCAGTTGATAAACACCAAATTAATGCTTGTACTATGCGGCTCTTCCATCAGCAAGATGGAAAAATATACCCTGGATTATAAAAGCCCGATCTATGGAAGGCGGACCGGACAGTGGATGGTAGACCGCCTTGATGTAGTTCATCTGAAAGAATTATTCCAAAAGTACACCTTCGAAGACCTCTTAACAGTTTATTCTGTCATAGATACCATACCAGGATATGTTGCCAAGTTTGATTGTGACCTGTCGGTCTGGAAGAATATAGAAACAAAGATCCTTGCAAAAGGCGAGTTCCTGTATGAAGAAGTTGAGATACTGCTGCGTGAAGAATTCAGGGACCCTTCCAATTATATGTCCATACTGTCCGCAGTTGCGGGCGGACTGACACGTTTTAATGAGATATACAACAAAACCGGGCTTGATAAAAGCCTTCTGTCAAAATACCTGTCCATCCTTGAAAAAACAGGTATAATTGAAAAAAATCAACCCCCTACGTTGAATTTCAAGCGAAAATTAAAAGCAATTGGTGCCAGGTATTCTATCAAGGATAATTTCTTTGATTTTTGGTTCAGGTTTGTTTATACTAACCTGACAGAACTGGAAAGGGGGAATTCCGGTTCAATTGTCAATACAATACAAAGCGAATTTCCGATGTATCTCGGGAACAAATTTGAGCGCATTGTAATGGAACTCATTCCACATTTTGGCATTTTCAAGTATTCAAGGATTGGAAAATGGTGGCACAAGGATATCGAGATCGATATTGTGGCAATAAATGAGAACACGAATGAAATCCTCTTTTGTGAATGCAAATGGCAAAACAAAAAAACAAATGTTAATGTCTTAAAGGAATTAATGGATAAAGCAAAACATGTGAACTGGAACAATGATTTGAGAAAAGAATATTATATGGCTGCTTCCAAATCAGGTTTTACCAATGAAGCAAAGATATTCGCCAAACAGAACAATTTTATTCTCTTGTCATCAGAAGATATTGAAGCAAGGATCTAAGTAGAAAACCCCTATATTTTTATACTGGTCATTCAAATTGTTTTCACAAATGTTTAATGCACGCCTTCTGCTAATAGCCATCGTAATAATACTTATTCCACAGACAGTCAGTGCCATCACCATTCACGGTACCGTATACGAATGGTCCACCTTCGAGCCTCTGGATAATGCCCTTGTCGAAGTTAACTCCACACCCACCCAGTTCAGGGTAGCGGCTTCGGGTGTATATTCCTTTAACCTGCCGCCGGGGGACTACCTTATCAAAACCAGTTACTATCGAAATGATACCCTGGTGTATTACGGTGAAGATACGCTAACAGTGACTGACTACGAAGGGGACTATGTGTTCGATATCCTGATGTTCCCGTTGCATGAGGAGGTAGAAGAGTTCCCTGATGAAGATATTGGCAATGTCACCTATGATGTTGAAGATAACATCCTGCCCGAATTTGACCTGACCTATACTGTTGTTGCGTTATTATTATTGATGATAATGGGTGCTGCTGCATATCATCATTACAAAAGGAGTGATGGACTGGAAGATGAGTCAGAGCCCGCAGAACCAATAGAACCGGGAAAATCGAAAAAATCGATAGAACCGAAAAAACCAGCAGAATCAGCAGAACCCGTGCCTGGAGTTCATAGTGAAAATGCTCGTTCCAATGACCCGGGACCTGCACGCGATATTGATAAGCTTCCCGAAGACCTGAAAGAGATTATCGAAATACTGGAGAAGTTGGGAGGCAGGATGACCCAGATAGACCTGAGGGGCAGGTTGAATTGTTCTGAGGCAAAGGTAAGCCTGATGATAACCGACCTTGAGGACAGGGGACTGGTACACAAGGTCAAAAAGGGTCGGGGGAATATTATACTGCTAAGATCCAAGGAATGAGCTATAAGCAGAATATTATAAGCAGATTATAATATAAATACTATTTTATAAATAAATTATAATATACTATACTCATTATGGACTGGATATCACACATTATTTTCGGTCTCGCAATTACCAGACTGGTTTATATAAACCACCCGCAGGAGTGGGAAAAGCACCGCAACATTATCATAACAATAGCAATAGCTGCAAGCCTCTTCCCTGACCTGGACATTCTCACCACCCACCGAAGTGAGATCCACGCCCCGCTGGTGCTGACGGCACTGGCTGGTGTCATAGGGTTAGTATATCCCATATCCTTCAGGCCGCTACTGGCAGGTCTGCTGAGCCACAACTTGCTGGACATATTCCTGTTTGACAACTCAAAAGGTACCATCAGGCAGATCATAGACATTGCAATTACCAATGATACAGCGGCCAGCGAGTTCAATGAAACAGTGGTGAGCGGATTGGCTGCCGAAGGCATCATGCTGCTGTATCCCATAAATCGTAAAATGTACTATATCCTGCTGACCGAACATACCTATGCAGTCATGGTAATGCTGGTGCTGTGTACTGCTGCAGTCACTTTGTATCTCACCCGCAGTAATAAAGGTAATTATCGATAACTATTATTGTGCCTCATTGCAATAAGACACCTCAATGTCAAGAGTTGCAGTAGGTGGTACCTTTAATCCCTTACATGACGGCCACAGGGCCCTGCTTACCAGAGCACACCAGTTAAGCAGCGGCGGCGAACTGCTGATCGGCATAACTTCTAACGAGATGGCAGGGAAAAAGTACCATGAAGTGGAAGACTGGGAGGCAAGGAGGCAGGAGGTCATGGCCTTTATGCAGGATACCTTCGGTATCCGCCCGCTCACAGTCAGGCTGGACGACCCCTTCGGCCCAACCATATACGAGGATTTTGATTACCTTGTAGTCTCCCCCGAGACCGAACCCACGGCACACCTGATAAACACCCGGCGGGCTGAACAGGGGAAACAGCCCATCAACATTGAGCTGGTAGAGTACGTGCTGGCAGGTGACGGTCGTCCCATATCCTCAACCAGGGTTCTTCGTGGTGAGATAGATATTCACGGCAACCTGCTGCAACACCGATAATAATATTTATCTTG
This sequence comes from Methanosarcinales archaeon, assembly GCA_030610815.1. Classification (GTDB taxonomy): domain Archaea; phylum Halobacteriota; class Methanosarcinia; order Methanosarcinales; family Methanocomedenaceae; genus Methanocomedens_A. The sequence continues at coordinate 29,686 of JAUWRA010000007.1, read as the reverse complement.
TGCGTGTTTTGTGTTCATACTCACATCATAGTAAATACCAAATTTCACACTTCAAAAGGAGCATTACATGTCTATAACACAACTGCCAAAAGAATACAACCCACAGGAGGTCGAACCCAGGTGGATGGGGGAATGGCAAGATTCAGTGAACTACTTTGACTGGGATTCTGCGAAACCGCAGTATATTATTGATACGCCGCCGCCCTACCCCACAGGCAATTTCCATATAGGCAATGCCCTGAACTGGTGCTATATCGATTTCGTTGCCAGGTACAAACGGATGCGCGGATATAATGTGATGTTCCCACAGGGCTGGGACTGCCACGGCCTGCCTACCGAGGTCAAGGTGGAAGAGATACACAACATCACCAAGAACCAGGTGCCGCGTGCTGAGTTCAGGCGGCTGTGCGAAGAACTGACAGCCGGTAACATAGAGAAGATGCGCAATACTATGCGCAGGCTGGCCTTCAGCATCGACTGGAGCAATGAGTACATCACCATGAAGCCAGAGTACTACGGCAAGACACAGCACTCCTTTGTACAGATGTACAATAGCGGCCGGATATACCAGGCAGACCATCCTGTGAACTGGTGCCCCCGCTGCGAGACAGCCATCGCATTTGCTGAAGTGGAATATGATGCCAGGCAGACCACTTTGAACTATTTCCATTTCGATGAACTGGATGTGGCCACCACCCGGCCCGAACTGCTGGCAGCCTGCGTAGCCGTTGCCGTGAACCCTGATGATGACAGGTACAATAAATTTGTGGGTAAGGAAATTGAGGTTCCTGTATTTGGCCATAAGGTAAAGGTGCTGTCCGATCCTGAGGTTGACCCTGAATTCGGTACCGGCGTGGTCATGATATGTACCTTTGGCGATAAGCAGGATGTGAGATGGTGGGCCGAACTGGGGCTGCCTATTCGCAAAGCCATTGACAAACAGGGCATCATGACCTCCATTGCAGGCAAATACGAGGGGATGTCCCTTACCGAGTGCAAGGAGGCCATCACCAGGGACATGAAGGATGCAGGCATCATCTATGACCAGGAGACCCTGGACCAGAATGTGGGACTGTGCTGGCGCTGCAAAACGACCATCGAGATACTTTCAGAACGGCAGTGGTTCGTGAAGATAGATGCTGACGACATCATTTCCAAATCATCTAAGATCAACTGGATGCCGCCCTATATGGAGACACGGCTCAAGAACTGGACCGGTACAATGGAATGGGACTGGTGCATCTCCAGGCAGCGTATCTTTGCAACCCCCATTCCTGTGTGGTACTGCAACCAGTGTGGCGAGGTCATGGTGGCGAAAGAAGAATGGCTGCCCCTGGACCCTAACAACTCCCAGCCGCCCGAGGCCTGTAATTGCGGCTCCACTTCGTTCTCACCCGAGAAAGACGTGCTTGATACCTGGATGGACTCGTCCATCTCAGCCCTGAACGTTGCCGGCTGGCTGTCCCGTGACGATGTACGCCTGCCGACCCAGATGAGGCCGCAGGGTCATGATATCATCAGGACCTGGGCTTTCTATACAATCCTGCGCGCAAGCGCACTAACGGGTCTACGCCCCTGGGACGATATTGTGATAAACGGTATGGTGCTGGGTGAGGACGGGCAGAAGATGAGCAAGAGCCTGGGCAATATCGTGATGCCTGAAAAAGTGGTCAAGGAGTATGGTTCGGATGCCTTCAGGCAGTGGGCCGCCATTGGCGGGTCTACCGGGTCAGATATCGTATTCAGCTGGAAGGATGTAGTAGCTGGAAACCGGTTCCAGCAGAAACTATGGAGCATTGTCAGGTTCTGCATGCCACATCTTGAGGATTTCCAGCCAGGTGGTGATGTAGAGTACAGGACGATCGACACCTGGCTGCTGAGTAAACTGAACACCCTTATCAAGGAAGCCACTGACAGCATGGATGCATACCAGTTCGATGAGACCATGAAGAATATCAGGGGTTTTGCATGGGAGACCCTGGCAGATAATTATATTGAACTGATCAAGTCCAGGCTGTACGGCGAGGATGTAGATGCCAGGCGTGCGGCACAACAGACCCTGTATTTTACAGTGGATGCCCTGGCACGGATGCTTGCACCTTTCATTCCCTATTTCGCAGAGGAAGTGTTCTCATTGCTGCACCGGCAGAGTGTGCACCAGTCAAGCTGGCCGGATGTGGATGAGTCTGCCATTGATCGGGGGGCAGAAGCCTCAGGCGAAAAGGTGAAGGAGATCACGGCCGCCATCAGGCGTTTCAAGTCTGATAAGGGCATGGCATTGAATGCACCACTGGGAAGACTCAGAATATACGGGCGCATAGAGGATGTGACCGATATTGCGGGTACGGTAAGTGCTGATATCGAGGTGATGGAGGGGGAGCCCGAGTTCGAGTACAGGGTCAGCGGCGTAAAGCCCAAGATGAGCATTATCGGTCCGAAGTTCAGGGACAAGGCCGGCCCCATCATCGGTGCACTGAAATCAGCCGACCCTGAGTCCATCGCACAACAGGCAGCAGGCGGGGCAGTTGAACTTGAGGTTAAGGGTGAAACGATCACGCTGGAACCTGCGGCTGTGGAATTTGAGCGTGAGATCATGTCAGAGGGACATGCGGTTGATGTGCTGGAGATCTGGGATGTAATGGTCGTGGTTGAAAGAGCATGACCGATTTTTTTTGTGCCCTTAACTATACTTGCACTTTACCCTGCCACCGCAGCCCGTCAGGGCGGCAGGGTGGCAGCCAGCCTTGAGGAACAGTTACACCTTAACCGGGAGGATATTGACAAATATAAGCCGAAAGTGCATTATTCCTGACTTATCATATCCCATACCGTTTTGAAGACCATACTTCTTTCAATATTCTATCGATCATCTTCTTATCAACTACCACATCAAACCTTCTATCCACTACCGGATAATCAAAACCCGCCAGTATCCCGGATACCAGCCTGGACTCTCCCCCTGTTAATATAAAAGTAATTTCAGTACCCGAACCGTCAACCATCTTCTTTAGCGCATCTTTCACCTTTTTTACATGATGCTGGATATCTTCATCCCGCAGCCGCTCGAACCTTCGCTGGCTCCAGCCACCTTTGGTATGCTTTCCCTTAACGCTGCTTCTTACGATCTGGTAGTCTGCAAATGATCCCGGGTTGTCAGTTATGCCAATAAATGACTCTCCTGCATGAGCAAGGAGAACACAGAGGTTTACCTTTCGATCTATAAGTTCCTGCAAGGCTGTGGCATCAAACCTGGCATCCATTTGCCAGGAAGATACGTCCACTGGTAAAAACGGTGCCACAGCTTCCCTTACCATGCCAAGCGTATCATAGAAGACCGCAACCCCTGTAGGAGAAACGATCTTATCGACCAGACCTGCGGTTTCATGTCCAAGGGATTCCAGTAGTTCACGTCCATTTTCAAGGTCTGGTAGTGATTGCCCGGGCTGGAGGTATGCCGTGACCAGACTATTATCCAGTGCCCGCATGGACCCTATCTGGTAGACATACTTAGCCATGGATCTTATAGGGATACTACTGATATTTCGAAAGGTAACATCCAGGGATGTATCTTTGCTAAACACTGAAATTTCATGCTCCAGGGTCTCTATTTTCTTCTTTGCACTGTTTAGTTCTTCTTCAACAACCTGCTTTTGAGATATTGCTTTACGCGTAGTTTCGTCTTTGGATGCCAGCCGGGCCGAGGTGGATTCATTTTCAGACCTCAACTGTTCCATCTGAGTTTCCAGTGTTCGGATGTGTTCTTCAAGTTCCTTTTTTCCCAGCAGTTTATCGAACAAATATATATATCTCCCGAGTTATTTTGTGCAGTTCAACTGTCCTGCAAATTTGAAAGTTTTGGGTAATTATCAAACAAACTATTTAATTGATATTAATATGTTATGTTTTTGATACAGTATGTCCAACCTCTTTAAGCGTAACAAATTACATCAACCATCAGTTACAACGAGCACCCTTATGACCCCCACATGAATAGCCGAGCTTTTTGTATTATTTATATCTTATAGGCATGTATCTACTAAATTAAATACACATTTGTTCTTGCTGCGATGCATTCAGTCAGCCGACTGTGGCACCGCCATAGTCCTAATCCCAAATAAATTGCTTTACAGGGCCGCATAGATCGAGACAAAGGTCGGTTTCTGTCACTCAGCCATCTATCGGGTCGGCAAGGTAGTGCAATTCATTGTCACCAGTAAAAATCGCACCCCTTATATACCCAAAAATCGCTACAGCAATCCACATGTCTGAATACCATATCAGGATCCAGGACATCCAGCCCAAGGACCGTCCAAGGGAGAGGCTCCTTAAAAACGGCCCATCCGCACTCTCTGACTCTGAACTGCTGGCCATCATCCTGCGCACCGGCACCAAAGGCGAGAACGTCCTGAACCTTTGCAGCCGCATACTGGCCACATATAACATCCAGCAACTCAGCCGCACCCCCCCTACCAGACTGAAGGAAATACATGGCGTGGGAACTGCCAAGGCCGCCGAGATAACCGCACTGTTCGAACTGGCCCGCAGGCTTGAGACCTTCACTGAAGAGGAAAAACCCCGTATAAGCAGTCCGGAAGCAGCCTACCAGTTTATCTATCCAAAACTGCGTGAGCAGAAAAAAGAGTCATTCATTGCCCTGCACCTGGATACTAAAAACCAGCTTATTTGTGAGGAGACCGTATCAATAGGCAGCCTGAACGCCAACATTGTCCACCCCCGCGAGGTGTTCAAGACTGCTATCCAGGAAAGCGCCGCTGCCATCATTGTTGCCCATAACCACCCCAGCGGCGACCCTGCACCCAGCCAGAACGATATAGATATCACACGCAAGCTCATAGACACCGGCAAGATAGTGGGCATCGAGCTCTACGACCACATCATTATCGGGGACGGCAGGTACCTGAGTATGAAAGAGCAAAACCTCATATAACAGGCACTATAACCTTAATGTAACGGGCGCTGTAACCTAAATGTAACGGGCGCTGTAACCTTAATGTGGTGTGATCATTGCCCAATCCAGCAATAGACCATCCAGGGCCATAAGTACTATCTTACTCGAACCATCAGGTAGGTCATAGGGTAGTTCCTCATACCCGATATAAAGTTCATCCCCCACATTGATCTCTGGCGGTGCCTGTTTGACCTTCCCGAAAAAATATTTATCTTTTGTTTTAGAGTCAAGGACGCTCACATTCCGCCATGCTTTAGCTTCAAGCACATTCAGTACAACGCATTTTCTTTTGTACTTTTTTACTTCACCGGATTTTGCACTAATCATAAACATCACTTAAATTAATTAATATCATACTTACATTAATATTCAGTAGAATTACACATGGGGTTTCCAACCCATATTAATGTTTTTCAAATCCCCGCATCAAAGGATTTCATCGATCATATCCCAGTCATGTTCGTATATATGTGCACTGGCACTGATAGTAGTGATCATACCCGGCTTAACACCCACCTCGCCGGCAACATACTCCAGCAATCTGGACAGGCCGTATAGGTTAGCAGGATAGGCCCCGGCAAAATCATGACTCCTGAACAGTGTAGTCAGGTTGACCATTCCCCCCCTTATCTTGAAATCGTCAATGATCATGCAGGGCACCTCGTCCACTACCGTATCCACAGTAGGCACCCAGGTAACTGCGGTGGCCCTGCGGGTTGTCGGATTGTGCTTGAGTTTGTCGATCACATATGCAATCTGGTCGATCTGTCCGTTCCAGTTACGCAGGCGCTGCCCATAGGTATACTCGAAATCCTGGACATTCTCCCCGGTGATCAACTGCTTGGCATATTCCTCAAGCCGCTCCTCATTCCAGGAGATATCAGCCGGTATCCGGTCAGTATAAGGGTCCTTGACAACGATCATCAGGTTCAGGTATTCCTTTATCTTGCTACCCCGCTCGTCCGTAACCTCATGTCCCTGGTTCCAGATCATGTTTATCCCCCTGTACCAGGCATCACTGATAGTATTTGCCCGAATGATCCTGCCTATTTGAAGTGTCATATTTTCCATCTCTACATTTTTCAATCGATTGAAAGTTCCAAAAGTTTAAGTTTATTCAAAGTAGTTAAAAGTAGTGATAAGTAATATTCTTTGATAGTGATTCTCATGGACCCAAAATTCATAAAAAGACATCCGGAATCTGAAACTTTCATAATTAAAAAATTCTCCTTTTTTGAAAATGAAGTGATTCTACCGGGAAATGCCGTAGTGGGCATGGGGTGCGACTTCTGGGGAGACCTTGTGGTAAAAGGTAACCTTACACTGGGCAAAGGCTCAAAGGTAAAGGGTGATGTTATTGCTGAGAAGGCAATAATAGGTGCCGATTGCGACATAAAGGGCAACATCAAGGTTGTCGGCAATCTTACCCTGCTGGACAGGACAAAGATCGGTGGTTTGGCCTATGCCGATGGCAATATGATCATACGACCCATGGTTTCAGCAAGGGCTGCCGAATGCACGGGTGATATCCACGTAACAGGCAGGACTGATATTAAAAGCATCCAGTCAGGCCGCAAGCTGGTCGTCAGAACAGGGTGAACTGCTTCTATGTTTAAATGATTCTTGAGTTTCGTGAGCCTTTTTCCTGGCCACTGCATATGAGAACATAAATAATTCATTCAACAATATTGTGCTGTTTTTCAGTAACTCGGATTTAAAAGTACCTTTGGACAGAAAATCGAGTACATATATTGAGGCTATGCATGCCTGGCTGAATTCATCTAACTCCTCGAAAATATTATTTACGTGATAGTACGCTGCCAACCATGGTTTTTTTAACAGACCAGTAACAGTGAAACTGAATGGACCTACAGGACGAATAGCATCGATCTCCATGAGTTCATCACGTACGCTCTTCACCTTTTCCTCATCCCATTTCTCTAAGGGTGAGGTCGATGAATCATATTCTTTCCATATAGATACCAATATTTCAAATAGTAAATCCTTTTTCTCTTCAAGATGGATTATATGGTAATCTTTCTGAAATTTGGGTGTAGTAAAAAGATAATCTCTTAAAAGCATCCTCAACTTCTGGGAAGAGTCTCCTTCAATATCATCTAATTTTTCAAGTATCTGATATTCCCTATCACTCAGTTGTACGACAACCCATTTAACCATGCAATCTCCTTGAAAATACCAATAAAGATTATTCTTTATTGGTAGTCAGCCTATAAATAAACACAGCATATTGATTGGTTCTTATGCAGCGAACATATAGTACATGACATAAACTGCCATAAACATCAATGCAAGCAGCAACGAATCCCCAACCGGGTTTCTCTTAACTGGATCCCTTGGATAATGTTTCTTTTCATCTTCCAAATACCGTATAGAATCCGTCTGGGTTCTACTGCCTATATGTCCAAAAAATCGAAGTGTCAAACTGTCCTTGAACAGCATGATCGCAAGTACCGGGTTTTTGGAAAACCATTTCAAAAACGAAATTGCCCGCATGCAGACATCCACAGGCCACTGTGAGCCCCTGGCCAGCGGGCCGTTGATAAACCACATAAAGACATTGCTCCCCTTCCGGTAGAACCAATCGGTATCAAGGCTGATGGTGCGCTCTCCATACAATTTATCAAGCAGCAGGAAGAAACCAAAGGCAGTGAACAACAGAAGCTGCATTTCGCCAACAAGGTGCCCCACTGTAAAAGGATGGTAATCCACCGGATATGGAAGCATATTGTAAAGCATCTGGGGATAAACACCGATAAGGATGCACATGAAAGCTGCCACACCCATGGCCAGCAACATATTTAGCGGCGGTTCCTTGACCCGTATGCCGCTATCCTTGGCAAAGAACGTGAAATAGGGTAACTTCAGGCCCGTATGAAGGAAAGTCCCGGCCGAGGCAAATGTGAGCATCAGGAAGATAAGAGTAAGGTGTGACTTTTCCGCACCTGCAATCACCATGGTCTTGCTGACATAACCGCTGAACAATGGTACGGCCGAGATGGCAAAAGCCCCTACCATATACAATATCAGGGTTATGGGCATGGTCTTGTATAAGCCGCCCAGTTCAGTGAGTTTCCTTTTACCTGTCATATATATGACAGCCCCTGCACCCATGAACAATAAGCCCTTGTACAGGATATGGGCGAAAGCATGTGCTGCAGCACCATTAGTGGCCAGCATCTGTCCCGGAGTAGCAACTTCCTGCATCTGGGCAAATCCGCCAATTATCGCCGCACCCATACCTACTCCGGCCACCATATATCCGACCTGGCTGATTATGTGATATGCAAGCAGCCTTCGTATATCATTTTCCAGTACAGCATAAACCACTCCATACAGGGCCATGATCGCTCCGAGGTATACCAGTATCTCGGTTCCGGAATAACTTCTTAACAACACATAAACTGCTGTTTTGGTGGTAAAAGCAGTCAAAAACACAGCTCCGGTAATCGTGGCCTCGGGATAAGTATCAGATAACCACGCATGCAGTGGAGGAACGGCCGCATTTATTAAAAAGCCTATAAGTATCAGATATGAATCCAGTCCGTCAAGTCCTATATGCCCGAATTCTATGGAACCGGTCTCCACAACCCTGAGCACGATACCGCCAAGCAGGAAAAGTCCGCCTGCCGTATGAACAAGCAAGTACCTGAAACCTGCATCGATCGATGCCTTGTCCTTCTGGTACCAGACCAAAAAGACAGATGAGAATGCCATGATTTCCCAGAATATGAACAGTGAGAACAAATCCCCTGCAAATACGACACCGAGGGCACTCCCGATATACAGGAATGCAGAAATATGCTGTCCCTGTTCTTTAATATGCAGGGCATACAGCATCCCGATAAACGCCATTATCACAAACACATACGCGAACACCATGGTCAATTTATCAACCTGGCCGAAGATCAGTTCATATCCAAGGTAGTTATACACCCAGTTGGTACCATGGGTCGTGGACAATAAACTAGTAAATGCAATTGCGGGCAGCAGTAAAATGTACATTTTTTGGGCTCGACCCTTGAACAGCGGGATAAACAGTCCGCCCAAAATGAATATGGCTGCAGGAGGGATCCAGTCAATCATAGTAATCCTCCTCCTTCATGAGAAATAGGTGTCCTATGAACTTGGAAACCAGGATGATAAGTGCGCAGGCTATGAAACCATAGAAGGCATGGAATGCAGGGAACTCGGCAATATGCTCAATGGAAAAATCAATATGTTCTCTTTTGATCAGAATGAACTCAAGTAATACCACAATTCCTAAACTTAAGTAAAACACTTTACGCAGTTTGGCTATATTCCGGGGTTCGTCCAGGTATCCCATATTATATCCCTCCAGTGGTTACATTTTGAACAGCCACATTGACCAGTTCAAGGAACAGGTAGGGTGCGTCTGGCCAGATTCCCAGGATCAATGAAATAATAGCAGTAAGTGTAAGGGGAACCAATAAGAACGGTGATGCCTCTCCAAAATTAAGTTCTTTTTCAGGCTTTTTGAAAAATGCCACATATATCACAGGGAAAAAATAACCTACGTTCAACATGGCACTGGCCAATAGCACTAGCAGTATAGGTAACTGGTTCATTTCAACAGACCCCAGCAGCAGGAACCATTTACTTACAAACCCGGCAACTGGCGGCACTCCGACCATACCCAGGGCTCCCACGGTAAATGCCAGCATGGTTATTGGCATCTTCCTGCCAATTCCATTCATTTCACTGATATTCTCCATCTTCGCAGTAACGATGATAGCACCTGCACACATGAACAATGTGATCTTCATAAAAGCATGGTACGGTATATGCAGCATCCCGCCTGTGATACCGTCCGGTGTCAGCATTGAAACGCCAAGCACAATATAGGAAAGCTGGCTCACAGTGGAATAGGCAAGCCTCTTTTTCAGGTTATCATGGGTCAGGGCATAAATGGATGCCACAATGATGGTAAAACATACGAAATACGCCATCATCAGACCAATTCCCGTCTCTCCCATCAGGTCTACACCAAACACATAAAGTATCACCCTTGTTGCTGTGAACACACCGGCTTTTACTACAGCCACTGCGTGAAGTAAGGCAGATACGGGTGTGGGTGCCACCATTGCTGAAGGCAGCCATGAATGGAGGGGCATAAATGCCGCTTTTGCCGAGCCGATCATGAATGTGATAAAGAGTATCTTTAGCATGACAACAGGTATACCATGCCCGTCCAGAATCCCGTTAAACGCAAAATCGGTTGTACCTGTATAGTAATATACCGCTGCTACAGAGAAGAATAGGAATATACCTGCAGTCATCAGGTATAGCAGGTATTTGCGTCCACCGCTCATGGCTTCCGGAGTTTCGTTGTGTATCACCAGTGGATATGTGGAAACTGTAAGTACCTCATAGAACAGGAACAGGGTGAACAGGTTGGCTGAGAATGCAATCCCGATAGCACCCACGATGGCGATGGCAAAACAGAAGAAGTACCTGGTCTGGGCATGTTCTTTCAAACTCCGCATGTAGCCAATGGAATAAAAAGTGGTGAATATCCACAAGAACGATGATGTCAGGGCGAACAGTTCACCGAATGCATCCACTTTGAACTTGATAGGCAGGTTGGGAAGCATCTCGATAACTGTGAATTGTATCACACTACCTGCCAGTATATCAGGTAGCATGGAAAGGACGGTAAGGAACAATACGGCTCCTGCAGCAACTGACCACCCGTCCCTGATATTGGGATGCTTGGAAGAGAATATGATCATGACCGCACAGATCAAAGGGATCAGGACCGCGAGTAATGGTTTTATAGTAATTATTGTTTCCATGTTTTTATCTCCTACCCGGGTAAAATGATCTGTACCATTGGTGCCATAATTTCCTTAAGGGGATACAATGCCAGCACCCCTAACAGGAATGTCAGTGCCGCCAGTATCAATATGGGTAGAAGCATACTCAATGGAACTTCGTCCACCTTGCCCCCTTCTGCCCTATAGAAATACATGTTCTCAAACACCCTCCAGAAATACACGATATTCAACAGGCTGCTTAGCATTATCACTCCGACAAAAACCCACATGCCAGCCTCGATTGCACCAAGGGCCAGATACCATTTACTGACAAATCCCACAGTGGGCGGGATTCCTATCATGGATAATGCCACGAGGGTGAATGCCGCAGATGTATACGGCATCGTCTTACCAAGACCTTTAAAATCGTTGATGTTACGAATGCCGGTCTTATAGATTATGGCACCGGCCACCATGAACAAAGCAGCCTTCATGATACCGTGGTTCATGATATGGATGATCCCGCCTGTCATTGCGATCTGGTTCATCAGGGCCACGCCCAGGATGATATATCCTATCTGGCTCACACTGGAATATGCCAGCATTCTTTTAAAATCTGTCTGGGCAATGGCCAGTACCGACCCGGCAATGATCGCAATGGCTGCAAGCCATGCCAGAATGGTATGGGCGTGGACAGTGGAAATGATAAAATCAGGTTTGAATATGGTGAACATCACCCGTATCATCACATATGCCGCCACTTTTGTAAAGGTGGATGCCAGCATTGCACTGACCGCCGAAGGTGCCAGGGAATATGCATCAGGCATCCAGGTGTGCAGCGGGAACAATCCTACTTTAATACTAAAACCCACAAGGAAGAAAGCAAAGGCGGCCAGCACTACTTTGGGCCGCTCATCAAATGCCAGGGGAAGGCGGTCTGCCAGATCTGCCATGTTCAAGGTCCCTGTCACCATATAGAGATAGCCAATACCCAGCAGGATAAATGACGCTGAAACTGTCCCGATAATAAGGTAATTCATGCTTGCCATTAAGGCATCCCTGCTTTTACCCACCGAGATCAATGCATAGGCTGCAATGGAAGAAATCTCAAGAAATACATATATATTGAAAAGATCACCTGTGACTATCAGCCCCTGCAGACCCGCAGTAAGCAGCAAGAACACGGTATAAAAATTGATGGTCCTTCCGGGAAGTTCTTGTTCAACACTCTTTTTTGCATATATTGAGACTATGAAGATTATGAAAATTACCACTATACTGACGAACCCATTCAGGTAATCAATGGCATATTCGATGCCGAACGGGGGTTCCCAACCACCCATGGTATAACTTATACTGCCAGTTTGCATAACTGTCCGGAGATTCGATATCGAGAAGATCAATGAACAAAATGTTATAAGCGTAACGAAATAAGGTATCAGTCTCTTGTTGTAATATCCGATAAAAGGTACAGCAACGGCTGCAATGAGTGGAAATATCACCACCAGGGCAGGAGCATTATCAAATATCATGACTGCAACTCCAGTATCTGGTCTTCTTCGATGGTCCCGAACTCCTCATATATCTTTATGATCAAGGCCAGGGCCACTGCTGTAATACTTACACTGACTACAATTCCTGTGAGTATCAATACGTGAGGGATAGGATTTACGTAAACCACATCCTCCCCATGGATATAAATAGGCTCAGTACCGCCGATCACATCCCCTATTGATATATAAAAAAGAAATATGGCTGTGGAGAAAATATTCAATCCGATCACTTTTTTAACAAGGTTATTCTTGGCAATGACAGCATAGAACCCAATCATCATCAGGGTCACATATATCCAGTAATTGTATTTGGCAAGGATCAAATCTTCAATCATCACTGGTACCTCCGGGATAGAATTCAAGGAATATGGTGACCATCACAGCCATTACTGTGATACCTATACCAACTTCAACTCCGCCATCTATCAAGAGTTCCCTGACTTTTACAACATCATGTACGAAAGGCAGGGGTACTGCCCCGTAATCCAAGTATTTTCCTCCGAAAATAATTGCCAGTAACCCGATCCCTGAAAAAATTAACACGCCTGTTGAGCGCATGATCATATTGGTCTTTTCTGTCAGCTTTCTCCTTCCTTCAGTGACCCCAAAGGCCATGACATACAGGATCATGCTGGCTGCCAGGATCACACCGCCCTGGAATCCGCCACCTGGACCGCTGCCACCGTGAAATATCACATACAACCCAAATATCTGGATAAAGGGTATCATCAACCTGATAACCGTCCTGATGATCACGTCTTCCTCCTTCAATCTTCCCGCCTCCTTAGCAAGAGCAGGACTGATACACCGGCAGTAAATATCACTGTGGTCTCTCCAAGAGTATCGTAACCCCTGTAATCTGCCAGAATGGCTGATACTATGTTGTGAACGCCTACTTCTTCTTCGCTGTGCTCAATATAATATGGCGCAACATGCAGGTTTGTCGGGGCATTGGGATCTCCCATGTCAGGCATGTCCTGTGCCGACCATATCAGCAGAGCCCCGACAAGTAATACGGTGATCAATGGCAATATCCTCAATCTTCAGACCTCCCTGTGGTCCTGACCAGAGCAAAAATGAAGAGCACAGTGGTAATGCCTGCTCCCACTGATGCTTCCGTAAACGCGACATCTACGGCCCGCAGTTCCACCCATACGATGGCCATGATAAGGCTGTATAATGACAGGATTATTACTGCACTGAGCAGATCCTTTACTGAAATAGCGGCCAGTGCTGCAACTACAAGGAAGAACAGCATGGCAATATCAAGAGCCCAGATCATATTATTGCCGCCTCCATGGTTGTAATCCGACTTTATATGCTGCTCTTGCAATTGCATGGGTGGCTACAGGATTGGCCACGAAAATGAAAACGACTAAAAAGAGCAGTTTTACACTGATAAAGTTGAAACCATTGTAGATTATTAATCCGATGATAGTCAATCCTACTCCGAGAGTGTCGCATTTTCCAGTAGCATGCATCCTTGAATAAAAATCAGGAAGCCGTAGTAAACCTATAGTGCCAACTACAATGAAAAATAAACCAACGATTATAAACACCGCAGAAATCACATTTATTACAGTTATGAGCATGTTGTTCACCTCAATATTTTGTTGCTGCTATGGTCATTATGAAATTCAATAGTGCATACACCAGTGCAATGTCCAGGAAATGGGGTCTGCCGTAGATAAATCCAATAAGCACCAATAACAGTATGGTCTTGGTGCCGATCACGTTCACTGCAATTATCCTGTTAAATATACCTGGCCCGTGTATGGCACGATAAAGCGAGAGAAAACTGGTTAATATGAGTAGCAACCCTGCCAGCAAAAATAAATCTTCCATCTATTCATCCTCCATAAACACATGTGCTACTTTTCTCTCCATGGTGCCCTCAAGCAGATCGTCAGCCGACTCCTTAGCAATAGCATGAATTAAAAAAGTATCTTCATCTATATCGATAGTTACAGTACCGGGGGTCAATGTGATGGAATTGGCAAGTGTTGTCTTTGAAAGGTCGGTTTTCAGAACAGATCTAAATGTTATCATTCGAGGGTCGATGGGCATTTTGGGGTCAAGAACCCTTTTTGCAACATCCACGTTCGCAAGTATGATCTGGTACAAAATCCAGGGGAGATACAAAGCGAACCTGAATAGCTTTTTAATATTATTCCCTCTATCCTCACTTACAAACACCATATCATATGTGAACAGTGTAACAAGTGCCGTACTTAGCAGGCCAAAAAATAAATGGAACCATCCTTCAAATTTTGTAGACAATAATAACCAGAATGAAAATAACAGGATAAATAATGCTAAGAATTTCGTGAATTTCATTCATATCTTTCCTGATCTTTTGTTGTATTTAATTTATAAGACCATGTACTCTAAGTAAATGCGTGCGTTAGCGAGCATTTTCTTGATGTGGAGTATGATCCTATATCTTCAAGTCAATCCAGGCATTAACAAAAATGCCAGATTTAACCAAGTTTTACCTAAGATTCATATGTCATATTAATATATTGTGGTTTAAAATTTCTTTTATAATTTAAAAATAGTTGTAACTAATTGATACATTTTTGCATAAAACAATACAAAAACGTAAAAAAATAACACTTCTCCCACCCGTTAGATGGGAGATGTGAAACATTCTGATTTTATGATGCGCTGTTTACCATCAACACTGAACAAGGAACATTTCTTGCAACCTTTTCAGGAACACTTCCCGAAATAAGCTGTGAGAGTCTGCCCCTCTTTGTGTGTTCCATGATTATAAGGTCAAAGTCATTTTCCCTGGCAAACCTGATAATTTCTTCAGCAGGCTTACCATTCAGGACTACTGACTTAGTGTCAACACCCACAGTCTTTGCAATTTCTGCGACAGTGTCTGTCACTTTATAACCTTCCATGGTAAGGTCATTTTTCAGCTTCTGGATCAAAGTCGGTGAAAGTGTAACATTCTCACCAAGCCCTCTGCGTGACATATTACCTGATCGACCTGCAGCTTCCGGCAGATAGACCACTCTTTCTTTGATCAATCCCTCTTCCACATCTACAACATGGCAAGCAGTAAGTTCTGCGCCAAATTCTTTGGACAGGTTTGCTGCAAATAAAGGTGCCTTTTCCAGTTCAGTATCATTGGTGAGAAGCAGTATCTTTTTCAGATCCTGGTCATCCGAATTGTCTCTCACAAGCATAAGGTTGGACTTGGCTTTACGGATCAATTTTGCCTGTACACTACCTTTCGGACTGTTCTCTCCAGCTCCCATGATCAGGAAATCTGAGTGATTGGCATTTGCCTCTTTCAGGATATCATGGGTAGGACCACCCACAAGAACCTTGGATTTGGACATATTAACTCCGATATTATTTGCCAGATCTTTCAGGTTTTCAAGATGTTTCTTCCCTGTGCGTACCATGGCTTCGATAACATTAGGGGTTTGATGCATATGAGTATTTACCACATATAGTGATGAAACCTCTGCATCGAGTTTCTTTGCCATCTTCATGGCTTGTGAAGTGGCATTATCTGAGTTTTCAGACCGATCGATTACCAGTTGGATTTTGTTTACTAATTTCATGATATTCTTCCTCCTTGAACCATTAAGGTTTTTCACGTCTAATTTTCATTTTGTAATGGCCATCGTATATATGTGAGCATCATAATTTTTCCAAATTAGCACAATGAGAACGACAATAAAGCTATAAAGGGGAAAAACACATACTATTCATCATCATTAATCATAATTGTTCATATATTTCATATAATGTTCATTCAAATAAATAATTAGTTCATCATTGTTCAACAAATAGATATATAAGATTAGATGGGTAACAAAGGAACATCATTCTCTGTAAAAATACATTAATTTCAATCAATCTACGACGGGATTCTTACTATGGTACAAAGGAAACACATCGCACTTGAGGACGAAAATGTAAAAAAAATACAGTCCTTGATCGACAAGCACAACGGTAATTTAAGTGCTGCAATTCGGGATGCTATAGAATTGACAAGTATTGCTCTTCAATATTATCCTACTGTTGAAGATGCGAAATCATTAATCACTACTTTAAAGGAGATACAGGAAGACCAGGTTATTATCCAGGTGCCTTTATTCCAGTGGCTTTTAAAAAAAACACGGGGATTAATTATTGATAAACAGATACTTGACTACATAATTGATCCTTTTAGTATCACTTCTATCACTGAACTTGAAGATTTTATTAATAATATGTGCCGGGATTTTGGATGGCATGTTGAGGTTATGATCGACTGTGATAATGACGATAATCCCACCAATGCCACTGTGACATTCACAGGTACACATAAAGAAAATATATATCACCTGGCAAGAATGCTTGGTGAATTTTTAGCTATTTATAAAAAACTGGGTATTGTTTCAGTTCATCCCCAGTTAGGTGAACTTGAAATTGAATTAAAATTAAAATCATCAACTGATGAGGCCCGTCAGGATCTAATTGATAATCTGGGATATATGGTACATATCGAAAAGGAATTAAAATCTCATCCTAATTTTTGGAATCGGCTTATCGGGGAGCACAGTGCTACTAACTATAATCTAGTTTCCATTCAAAAAAATTTTTATGAAGACCTTATGTCCGGCAAGATACCAAGAGCGTTATTTACTATAGAAAGTGCAACCAGCCAGCCTTTAGAAGATATGCCCTTATCCCGTTTTCTCCATACAATAAAGATTACTTCCGAAACCTCACGAGTGGTAAACAAGGTATATGTAGAAGGAGAAAATCTCAAGATCAGGCATGGCTTCAGGAATATGAAAGCTGTTGAAAATATTAAAAATGTTTTCATCAATATACTGGAAGGTAGTGGTCATAACTATGATGCGGAAATTACAAGTACATTTATTTATTTGAGACATCATCCTGAAATTGAAGATAAAACACAGGAACTATTCAGGAAATTATCTGAAAATGGGGAAGTTGTGCAAAAAATAATATCAGAATTTGTAGATTTTCTAAGAACCGTTAAGGATATTGATTTCATTGAACAGATAAAGAGTTTCGGACGGGGACTGGGCAGGATGCTTATGATTCAGTATGAACAAAAATATGGATCAAAATACTGGGATATCCAAACTTTCAAAAAAGCAATCGAGCCGGCTGATAGACAGATAAAGTCAAATTGGGAATTGCGGCCAAATTCTTTAAGGTACACAGTCCATGAATGCGCATATGCAAATGATCCAAATAAATGTCATATGCACAGGGAAATATTCAAAGGTGCAATTGAATACGCATTTGGTGATTTAGCAGACGTAGATGCAATTAAATTACTCAGCCATGGTGATGAATACTGTGATGTCTATATTTATACACAGTAATCATCAGGCTGCGGCTTCAACAGATGTAGAGATCATTTCAATTGTTTTTTGCGGACAATTATCCACACATAGACCGCAGTTTGTACATTTCTCCTGATCGATCTCTGCTAAAAACCCGGTTACAGTAATTGCATCTTCCGGACAGTTCTTGGCACATATGCGGCATCCGATACATCCGAATTCACATACTGATTTTACAAGCTTTCCTTTATCATTCGACCGGCACAGCACATGCACTGTTTCAGTCTCGTTTGCCATAACCAATATGTCGTTGGGACATTCATCAACACATATACCGCAGCTTTTACACATATTCTTATTAATATGTGGAAGGCGGTCATCACCAATGGTAATTGCACCAAACGGACACGCACGCACACAGGTTCCCCTCCCTACACATCCATAGCTACATCCTTTTTCACCGTCTGATATCATCATGACAGCCCTGCAGTCATCGATGCCCACATAATCGATCTTATCTGTACAGTGCACACCACCGTTGCACCTGACAAATGGATATATGCTTTCTGCTTCTTTAACTTCCTGACCCAACTTCGCGCCGATCTCTTTTACAACATCAAAACCACCCACAGGACATCCATCAATTGGTGCTGTTTCTTCAACAACTTTTTCAGCGAAATCAGCACACCCCGCATATCCGCAGGCACCGCAATTGGCACCTGGCAATACTTCAATGACTTCATCCACAAGTGGATTTGTCTCTACTGCAAATTTTATTGATGCCCATATAAGTACGATACCTACCAAAAATCCTATACCTCCGATCACCATTGCTGATTGGGCGATCAGTAACGTACCGGTCATGTTGGGATCACTCCGAAGAAGTTAACAAAAGCCATTGAAAGCAATGTGGTAATAAAGAAAGCATGTGGGATACCCTGGACAGCTTCGGGTATCCTGAGCACAGTGCACTTTTCTCGGATCGAAGACATAAGCAGCATGACCATAGTATAACCTACACCGGCTGTAAAACCGTAGAAAACACTCTCAATAAAGCCGTATTCAAGCCTTACATTAAGTATCACTACACCAAGTATGGCGCAGTTGGTGGTTATCAGGGGCAGGAATATCCCCAGCGACCTGTACAGGGGAGGACTGAATTTACGAATAATGAATTCCACCAGCTGTACAAGGGCGGCGATTATGATGATAAAACTGATGGTTGTCAAAAACGTAAGCCCAAAAGGTTTCAGAAGAAACTCATATATTAAAAATGCAGCCGTTGAAGCCAATATCATCACAAACATCACGGCAGCCGACATGCCTACTGCACTTTTTGTCTCCTTTGACACACCCAGGAATGAGCACAATCCCAGGAACTGGACAAGCAAGAAGTTCTTAACAAAAATACCGTTTATTGCTATGGCAAATAAGCTGACATCCTCCATTTACTATGCCCCCTTTTTCAGTTTTCTGATACGGTTGTAATTAACTAATGCCATCAAGACACCGATGGTCATGAATGCTCCGGCAGGCAATATCATGAATGTAGCCGGAGTATCTGAATATATTGGTATACTGATCAATTTAAATCCAAATAACACAATGGCCCCTGTACCTAATAATTCCCTTATGGCTCCGATCGCCACCAGAACGACTAAAAAACCGGTCCCAATCCCAAATGCATCGACAATGGAGTATTTTACATTGTTCTTGATTGCATAGGCTTCGGCACGACCTATAATAATACAGTTGACCACTATCAAGGGTATGAATATTCCCAGTGCCTTATACAGCGGAGGTGTATAGGCTTCCATCACCATATCGATGATAGTAACAAAAGTACATATTATTATAATAAACATCGGTATGCGGATTATTGGAGGTATTTGTTTTCTTAGCGCAGATATCATTACGTTTGACCCTAACAGTACAAATAAAGCCGCACCTGACATACCTATAGCGTTCTCTACAGATGTTGTGACCGCAAGAGCAGGACATAATCCCAGTACAAGAGCAAGCACAGGATTATCCTTTACTATTCCTCTAAGATATTCACCCAAAATTGTCTTTTCTGCCATGATAAGTCCCATCTATAGTTCATTCATTTGCTTTAATTTCCAAAATTTTTGCCTGTATTCCATCTATCACAGCCACGGAAGAAACAGTGGCACCTGTAATTGCATCTATTGCACCATCGTTCTTGGAAAGCATTAGATCAGATTGGGCTACTCCTATGAACTGGTCTGTGAATGCGAGTTCAGTTATCTTTGCACCCAGACCCGGAGTTTCAGCATGTGACATGATTTTTATTCCACTCACTTTGTATTCAGTATCAATGCCGCCTGCAATAGTGATCATATCCTGCGAGCCGCTCTGGTCATGGAAAAAACTATATCCCACCAGATTGTTATCAGCATCGAGAGCTCTGTAATATAATATTTCCTCTCCGGATCTCACAGGATCAAAATGGTCTGCTAAAGGCATTACATCTACGAGGGCCAGTTCTTTTTGCTCTTGTTGATATATCTTTAACTGCACTTGTGTGGGAATATAGACGGCACCGAGAACTGCTGCGGCAACTACTGACAATACCACCAGTTTTAACAGCACCACACCCATTTCCTTATCCATTTTCACAATGCCACCTCATCAACAGGCTTAGGGGATGTATTCTTTTCAATAAATGGCGCAACGGCATTGGCGAAGAATACGGCATACAGGACAGCCACCACATAATTGCAACTAATAAATCCATACATTACAGTCAGTACGCCGCACAATAAACCATAAATGAATCTACCGTTTTTCGTGATTGGAGATGTGGCAGTTTCGGTGGCAAGTATGAACACTCCAAGGAAAAGCATTCCAGTTATCACATATGACAGGTCCTCTCCAAGCAATAAAGCCATCACAACCGTAGTGACAATAAAACTGGATGGGATACGCCAGTCGATATATTTCTTATATATGAGGTATACACCGCCAATAACCAAAATGAAAGATGATACTTCTGCCAGCGTCCCTGCTCCAGATTCAAATATAACGTCTGAATACTTGCCTAAAAACAGTATATTATATGATGCTGAGCCGATATGCGATACTGAACTTATTTTTGTTAACGCTCCCCACGACATGTTCATAAATACCCAGGCAGCTATCGCTGGATTAAATAATGTAGATCCAAGACCGCCAAAAGCATGTTTTACCAGGGCAACACCAAAAAATGCTCCAATTGCCGGAACCCATATCGGAACCGTATGGGGCAACAGCAGTGCAATTAGCATGCCTATTGAAACAGCATCTCCATCTTTTATTGTCAATTCCTGCTTTGTCAATTTCTGGATGCCTGCTTCAGTGATTACCGCAGATATGGTACTTACCAATATCATTGCCAGAGCTGACAAACCGAACACAAAAACTGCCATCAGGCTGACAGCCATCAGTATCGCTATTTTGCTCCACATTATGGTCTTGACAGTTACTCCCTGTTTTATGTGGGGTGGATGCGAAACAGACAGTTTCATTTTTTACCTCCTTCTGTAACTGATGATGTACCTGTATCGCAAGGGGTTTCACATGATTCACAGCCCAGTTTCAGGTTGGGAGACTCCTTCTCTTCAGGAATATTAAATAATCTTATAAGTGCGGTCCTGGCGAACCTAATTAACTGCAGAATATGTCTGCTGGAAGGGCAGACATAATCACATAGACCGCATTCAACGCAACTATTAACATGAAGTTTACTACATTCGTCGTATCTACCTATATCTGAAAAGGAAGCTATTCGGCCCGGTAGAATATTTACAGGACACACATCCACGCATCGTGCGCAGTGGATGCAAGGACCAGGTTTGTCCCGCACAACTTCGTCAATGGACTGAACTGTGATCTCAGTTGTAGATTTAATAACAGGGACCTCATCGGTTGCCTGGGCCGTACCTGAAAGTATCCCGTTCATGATGATCTTACCAGGCTCACCCAAATATCCGCCGCTGGACTGTATCACATCCTTGAAACTTGTTCCAATACTTACTGTATTGATCATGGGGTTTTTCACTGCCCCGGATACTGTGACATTGACCTCTATTGGAGGAATTCCTTCCAGTACTGCTTTACTGACTGCCAGTGCTCCATAAGCACTGGATATCATCACTCCCGCATATCCCGGTGTATCCCTATTTGATATCCTTATGCCCGTCATATCATGGGCAAGAAGGTTATTCATTAATGGAATATAATTTCGTTTGGTATTGATGATTTTAATATTGTCTCCATTTAAACTCGAGCGGATAGATGATGCAAGCTGTCCATCAGTCTTGTTTATTATAATTACTCCCTCTGCATCAGATGCTTTCATCAAGAGTTTCATTCCTTCAATTATTTTCGGGATATTATCAGATGTACAGTTACTATTTGCATCGCTCGGGTAAGTAAGATTTACCATGACCGTGTCTATTATTTTTTTAGAGATTAATGTATTAAAAACAGGGTATCCGTCCAGTTCGACTATACCCGAATCTTGTAAGGTATCGAATATGTATTCCTTTGAGGGATTTGTGCAGGTTTTAAAGTTAATTGATTCATTGGTCCCATTAGATTCGATAATTATGCTTGGTTTTTTTACACAACTTGGATGGGGCCTTTCTTCAATGGCAATTATATGTCCTGAAATACTTGAATGGACCTGTGCAGCGTAATCATTATCACATTCTCCGATCTTCTGGCCGATTAGCACATTATCTTCCACATCTACCAATGGTTCACAAATAGCGCCCCTGTGCTGTAATAGTGGGATGACCACCTGTTGGCGGTACTCTTCCGCTTCCTTAGGTGTTTTTGAATTATTTTTCATCTCTTCTTTTGTCATTTCATCACTCACACAAAGGATCATTATTTGCAATCATGTTGCACATATTGCTATACATAATTCGTTACTCACCAGCCTTGAATGGGTCAAATAACCAAGGTTCATTTACCACCTCTACCGGTTTTGGCCTTGCCGGTACTACCTCGACAGTGACCTCGTAGGTAGTGAAATCGGTTGGTGGATCGGTTTGGGCCGGATCTGCCTCATATCCCAACAACACCCAGTCGATCCCGGATGTATTACCATGACAATCAGCACACCACAATGCACTTTTTCCAAGCGCACTTTCTTCTCCCACAATATTATGACTTACTGAATAATGCATATCCATTTGCCTTAAGACAGTGTCGGGATAACCAGTTATTCCATATAATTTCAAGTCAAATTCCCTTATCTCCTCAGTGCTAACTTCACCATCGCCATTGATATCGGCAGATCTAATGTGCGAAAGAGTGATCGGGTCACCCCAGTATAAGCTTGTATTGGGATTGTTAACAACATTTAAGTCAATTCCCTCATCCCACCAGGTAATAGTTATAACATTGAATGGTTTTAAGACTGCTCCAGGGTCATCTTTATCGGAAGGTTGAGGAATTCCATTCACAGTACCGTTAAACCATGCCAAAACCGGTTGGAAATCTACATTTTTATATTCGATATCCTTGTTACCATTTGTCCAGTCAATGGAATCTATAGCAGTATCTCCTGGTAGTTGACCACCCGGAAGTTTTGGTATATGACAAGCTTCACATGCCACCTTTTCAAGATGGGCATCCACGATCATTCCATGTGTAACTTCCATATGGCAATCAATGCACTGTTTCACAGGTTGATCAATAGTTACTGTTTGATCAGAACGATCGATAATGTTCCCCTTACCGATCTGGTGATCGGATGTAATATGGCATTGAAGACATCCAATACCTGCGTTGGCATGAACATCATATGTAGCATAATCATCACTACACCACATCACGGCCCGTTTTGCAACATCAGTATGATGGCACTTGTTGGCACATGTAGCATCAGAAATATGAGCTGAATTAGATTCTTCAGTAGTAACATGACATGTCGTACAATCTGTAGTGATAGTTCCCCCTACAATTTCATCAGTGTCGTGGATCTCAAAAACCAGGTCGGTTTTTGAATGACACCGACTGCATTCCGATTGTCCGGCTGCTGCTTCAATGGTTGGATCATGTGGAGGAGTACCCCTTGGATGACACTGACCGCATCCTCTAACGAGTCTCGTTGTGTCCTGTTTTTCAACAAGGTTCAGGAAAAGTAAATCCCATTGTCCATCTACAACATCTCTATTGACCTGCTGTACATGATATGAATTGACTACTTCATTGAAAACATTAGTATGACAGTTTATGCATTTCTCATCTGACCATGTATTATTACAAATAGAATGTGCTGCACGAGCTTGGTTTCCATTGTAATTAAGATTGCCATAGGATATTATGATTATACCTGTCAGAATTATAACAGATAAAACTGTGATAATTTTTTTCAATTTAATCCTCCACCTATAGTTTTCCTTTGTATTAGCTGTACAGTTTCTCTAAAGCTCGCTTTAAAGTTGTTCAGACTCATAGTTCAATTCAACTTCCATGTTTTATTAGAGCAGTGATGATTCAGATTTAATTTTCTTCTTTTATTAACTTTTGTTGTTCAGTGATCGCAACATCCCGAATTGGTGAATAAAGCGGATAGCACTCAATTTTATAGAGTGTTATAAGCGATTTTGTGAAACCGTATAATAATGCTATGATCTGGAATAATACCAACAGCATGGCAATGTTCAGACCAAGTGTTATTATAATGCCAGTTGTCAGGATATTTGTTTCATACAGTACGATTGTCAGCATCGAAAACAATATCAATGGATAACCAAATCTTTCAATCATGTTTCTCACCAGAAATTTCTTCGTACCAATATGGATAATCTTCTTCTGCCACTTCTTTTCGAATAACTCCTGTAAACATTGAATAATCCATTGGGAATTTGAAAGGAGTTAAATGAACTTTATAAAAATGCGGTATTATTACACAAAGGCTCAATATGGCAAAACTGCCATGAATGAGATTAATTGTAGAAAAATGTGACATTGTAAAGTATGGTGCAAACAGCCATGGTACCCACAGTACAATTCCTGTAATGCCAAGAATTATAGCATCAACAATAATGACGCTCCAGATAAGCCCCTTTTCGAGCCAGCTATATTTAGCATAATTGATCCGTACATGTTTAAGGCCTAATATTGATAGGTTATCATTCACAAAGTCAAATATATCTTTTGAATTTGGAAAAATAATTTGATTGAAATATTTTTTATTTTTTAGGTTCCAGTACAATATTGAATATATCAGATAGTAAATTGAAGCTGATATTAACACTATTGCAGCAAGTCTGTGAATAAACAAAGACCTTGACAGGCCTATCAGATCCAATATCCATCCCAGATGCTCAGGGTAAAGTCGAGGAATCCCTGTCATGTATAATATCATTATAGATAATGCAAAAATAAAATGAACAATTATCTGGTTTGTGGAAAATCTTTCAATGTGTTCATTCAAGGTAATCACCATTCATGGAATCCTTTCATTTTTATAAATTTATAATGCATCAATATGAGATTTGCTGTAAGGCCAATTACGCTGAAGATCACGTAAAACTTTATTAAATAATTTGCCCATAGTATATCTCCGGAACCAGTTGCAATAATATTTTCAAAAATAGAATTTATATTAATAAATAAAAATATGCTGATCACGATTAAGACTGTTAAAATTAAAGATACAAATCCTATATTATTTTTTATTGACCCCATTAAGTACTCACCTTGGATATTAGCTTGTTCCCGTTTTCACCTTCAAAAATTATTATAATACCATTATTTTAAACTTCATAGTTATCCCTTTGACTTATATTTTTCTATTTTAATGAGCATTTCAAATGGAATATGAACATTTACAGATAAATATGAGCATTTATATCAATTGATCTCACTAATTCAATGGTTATTCAGGCACAACCCTTTCAATCCTTGAACTCCTGACAACAAGGACTGAACATTTTGCTGTTGACGCAACCTTTTCTGATATACTTCCCACCATCATTTTTGATATAGAACCTTTTCCAGTGCTGCCTAATACAAGCAGGTCGATCTGCTGATCCCTGGCAATTTTAAGTATTTCAATTGCAGGCTTTCCGTCTTTTACAATTATTTCAGCTTTAATACCCTTTTCATCAGCGATCTTCCTGACATTTTCTGCCAATTTGGCCGCATCATCCAGTAGACGCTGTCGTAACCGATTAATTATGGCTTCTGAATATCCCATCGTTTCGCCCAGTATTTTTCCGTGTCCAACATCTTCAAGAGTAGTAACATGCCTCTGAATTATTTTTTGCTGGGTATCAACAATAGTACATGCATATACTTCAGCATTATATCGTTTTGCTATGCTCATGCCGAACTGTGCAGCATATTCGGCATCCTTTGATCCGTCTGTAAGTATCATTATTTTTTTGTAATGCTCTGCATTTTCAGTATTCCGTACCAATAAAATATTTGTATCACAACTTCTAAGTACGCGGTTTGCAACCACTCCGATTGGTGTGGCCTTGGTGTGTGTCCTTCCACTGGCAGCCATTATTATCAAACTGGCATCTAACTCTTTGGCTTCAATGAGTATCTTATCCACCGGAGATCCTGTAAGCACTTTTGTCGATTTTACAGTTATACCTTTACTTAGGGCCAGTTCCCTTACCTGGCCAACATATTCTTCACCTGCACCCTCTATTATTTCGAGAATTTCATCGTGTGGAATGTACTTCCTGATATCAGCTACATACATCGTTGAAATCTCTGCTCCATATTTCCCTGCTAATTCAACTGCATGTTTGGCAGCTGCTCTTGAACTATCAGAACCGTCCACTGGAACTAAGAATTGGAATTTTGTCATTTAATACTCCTGTATTATTGTTTCACAGTATACACTCTTTCAGGTCTTATACTTTTAACTACAAAAATAGAACACGTTGCCGAATGAATAACTTTTTCCGAGATACTTCCATGTACAAACCTGGAAACTCTACCACGACCTGAATATCCCAAAACCACCAGGTTAAAGGATTTATCGTAAATTATGTTTAGAATCTCATCGGCTGTTTTTCCTTCACCTGTTAAAGATTCCGCTTGAATTCCTTTTGATTTCGCAATATCTAATACCAGTTTAGTTATTTCATTCCCCTCATCCTCTTTTATCTTATGTGGAAAAATGTGACAGGCCGTCAGGTTCGAATGAGAGCGATGTGCAATGCTGGATGCAAATTTTCCAGCATACTCTGCATCTTTTGTACTATCCACTGGAACAAGAATATTGCTGAATAGCTCTTCACCAAAAGTATTTTTACGGGCTATCAGCACATGACACTTAACATCTTTCACAAGCTTCTCAGCTATTTTCCCAAGTTTGTTTTTAGATGCACCTAAAATAATTAAACTGGCATCGATCTCCTCTTGCATCTTAATAATTTCAAATACTGGTGATCCTATTACCACAGTAGCATTGTTTATACTAATTCCATTTTTTTCACAGATCTGTTTGTATTCATCAACCAGTGTCTGGCCCAATTCAGTTTGGATCCCAATTTCTTCTTCTTTGAACAAACTGTTATCTACTACATTTATGATGGAAATTTCAGCATTATACATCTTAGCCAACTTCATAGCATTGTCTGCTGCTATTTCCGCATACACCGATTCATTTAATGTTAATATATATTGAAATTTCACCATATTTCGAACCCTATATATGGGTTTACACTGCTTTATTTAAATTTATCGAATTGTTTTTTACCTGCACCATAAATAACAAAACATAGATATAACATCCAATAATGTGTGAATAGATATGGACGACCACCACAAAAGGATAATCATATATTTGTTTGCGCTGATAGTAATGACAGTAGCCCTGTTTACAATCTATACCCATTTTCCGGTCGGTACTGATAATGAGGGGAACAATAATCTCATTGAAGAAAGTAATGTGAACAGCAATGATGTCATTGCAGAAAGCCAGCAATTGATGGGGACTATTGTTACTATAGAGATAATCGGCACAAAAACCAATGCAGAAACCACAATAAATAGTGCTTTTAAGGAAATTGACCGCATTGAAAAATTAATGACCACTTTTGATTCCAACAGCGAAATAGGTATATTGAACGCTGAGGGGCAGGTGGATAACGTATCCGATGACCTCATTTATGTAATCGAACAGTCAATATACTATGGTAATATAAGTGACGGAGCCTTTGATGTCACAATAAAGCCCATACTTAACCTGTGGAAAACAAAAATAATTGCAGGCGAATATCCCACTGGGCAGGAAATCAATGAAACCCTGACCCTTGTGAACTATAGTAATATTACAGTAGAGAACAAAACCATTTACTTCAATGCAGAAGGTATGTCCATTACCGTGGATGGCATAGCCAAAGGGTATGCTGTAGACCAGGCAGTCAAAGTGTTAAAAAATAACGGATATGCAAGTGGTTTTGTAAATGCCGGAGGTGACGGTATGTATTTTGGCACCAGGCCGGACGGTTCTGACTGGAAAGTGGGACTTCGAAATCCGGAGAATAAGAGCCAGTCTATTGTTGTTATGGAGATATCAGACATGGCAGTGGCCACCAGCGGAAATTATGAGCGCTACTTCAATGAATCTGCCCGGCTCTCCCATATCAGTGACCCAAGGACAGGAAAGTCATCAGAAAGTCTTTTGAGTGCAACAATAATAGCAGGTTCGGCCATAGAAGCAGATACACTGGCCACCACCGTTTTCGTACTGGGACCCGACAAAGGTCTAAAACTTATTGAGAATATACACAATACAGAGTGTATACTTGTAACCCCAAATAATGAGATACTTACATCATCGGGTTTTGATATATACCTGTCAAATACCTAAACAAACTCCGCATCATCGTCGACGGGAGTCTCAAGAATATGCCCGTCATAGGCATTTATGTCAATAGTATTTTGCTTTCCCTGAATTTCCCACACCGGAACATATACTATATTTATTGCAAGATCAATCTCATTTTCCAGAGGTGCCAGCGTCTTGCTTTCGGAAATTATGGCATCACCTTTGACCTCGTCCACTTTAATCTTATTAGAATGCTTCAGGATAATCGCATCCAATACTTTTTCCTTAGCCTCCTCGTCACTTAATGTTGGTTCTTTTATCTGGTAATTCTCTGTTATGATCTCAGCATATTCCAGTATGTCCGGGGAACGGGTGATGGTGTGCTCACCTGTAATGGCATTTACCATGCCCTCACCCTGGCCATTAAGGTTAATTATCTTTGACCTGAACTTCCTCTTCGTATCAAATTCATATTTATAAATATAATTGGGTATGAATTTTAAAAGTAAGTCCTGGACCTCCCCGATCTTTGCCTGGCTTATCTTGATGGCGCTGGTCTTTGCCATGTTTATGGGCAGGGAAGGAAGTGGGATTCGTACTATCTCCTCTTCCTGATTCACACCAAATCTCCCGGCCCCTATACTTTCCGGGTAGGTCTGCCCGGGAGGTGTGCCAAGGCCTGGCCATTTAAAAGCAGGTTCATGAACTGGTTCAGGAGCAGGAATCGGAACTGGAGCAGGTTCAGGTTTTGATGAAGGTGATTCGGCGAACATTCCGAAGATGCTGTCGTCCCGGGACCCTGCTGGCGGGGTCGGCTCAGGTCTTTCTGCAATCCTTTGGCTATCGTGCGGGGATAGATCCAGTTTCATTGGAAGACCTTCCGTGTTTGCCAGGATGGCCTTACCAATCTGGCTTTCCAGATCATGCTTATCCCAGAATATAATATCCTGCTGGGAGGCAAAACCGGCAACTTCACCCGGTGCTCTGTTATTCAGGATGTATAACCCGGTACCTTCGGTGTTCTTTATGGAGTCAGCAAACCTGCGCATTGAGCTATAATCCACATCACTATCAAGTTTGATGTAAATGTGGTCTGAGACTCCTTTAGATGCCACCAGATCCGAAATATATGATGAATCAATATTATATCCATAAGCCTGGAAAATATCCTTTAGTATATTGAGTACAGGTTGCTTGTTCATTTTAAATCCCGATATAGAAAGGTTATT
>JAUWRA010000081.1 GCA_030610815.1 Methanosarcinales archaeon | reverse complement strand
GGTTTCCGTCAACCACGGAATTATCAGTCGAACCATTGTCCATGGTTATTTCGAGCTTAATCCTCATCGTCCGTTCCTGTGTTAGTTTTAGACAGGAATCCAGACGCCCATCCCCTCAGATAGCGGCCGGGTTCCCGTACTTCGGAAGTATTCCATCCCCTCCGATAATTTGCTGACCGTTACATCGTGAACCAGAAGTGAACTGTTATTCACGTAGTTAACATGTAAAGATGTAGTCACCATGGTATATAAGCATTTCAGTGGAAACAGGGGTGAATATCTGTGTTTATAGCAATTAACAGGTTTAACACTGTTTTTACCTGAAATAAACCAAATTTTTCATCACTTAATGAATTCACAGCACCACAACACGTTAACTACACAAATATAATCTATTTGTTATCTATTTATATTTTACTTATCTTTCCAATTGAAACAAGGGGGTAAGTTATATACTGATTAACACAACATTTCACGCTTTAAAACTGTTTATATGAATTTAATACATATATATTTAATTCTTGTGTTAGAACTTGTCAATAGAAATTGTAAATACGTGGATGTGATAATACGGCCATGAAAACATTTACGTTATCAGACGGGCATGTTAAAATATTCCACTACCATCGGTATGAACAAAATCAATCCTATTCATACACAATACAATTTGTTCACCACATATCACTACATATTACATGCCAATTTTCTCATTTCATATGCCACATTACGAATTACAAATTAAGAATTACAAATTGCAAATTACACAATAAATATCTATGAATAGAGACATAATAGCCACAGTGCCTGAAGAGCTGATCATATCCGGGACCATCCTCTACGGTGATGAATTTGAGCCTATTGAAGGATATCTCTGTATAAAGGATGATATGATAAAGGAAGTGGGAACCGACGCCCGGGTGGATGCCCACATAACCGGGCTGGTTGCACCGTGTTTTGTGAATGCCCATACCCACATAGGGGACTCTGTTCTCAAGGACCCGCCAGTTTCTGACCTGGACAGCCTCGTAAAACCTCCCCACGGCCTGAAGCACAGAGTGCTCAACAACACACCTGAAAACGTACTAAAGGATGCCATGGGCAGGACCCTTGAGGATATGGTATTAAGCGGAACATGTATGTTCTGTGACTTCAGGGAGGGTGGCATTAAAGGTGCATCCATACTATCAGAACTCCTGGGCACCTTCAAAAACATTACAGGTATGGTCATAGGCAGGCCGGGAATGCCAGACGGATTAATTCCCGGTGAACTTGACGAACTCCTTGGAATCGGTAGCGGTCTGGGATTTAGTGGTGTTAATGACATTCCTCACCACATCCTGGAAGAGGCGGTGCATACTGCACATGATGCAGGTAAATTGTTCGCCATACATGCAGGTGAGAAGGACACATCAGATATTCCTGAAGCTATCGGACTAAAGCCAGACTTTATCGTGCATATGACCTATGCCGGGGATGCGCACCTTAAAGACTTAGCTGATGCCCATATTCCTGCAGTTGTATGTCCCAGGTCGAATTTCATGACCGGGGTCGGTTCACCCCAACGTCCTCCAATACAAAAGATGCTTGATATGGGAATCACAATAGGGATTGGAACTGACAATGTTATGCTTAATTCTGTCAATATGTTCTCTGAAATGGAATTCCTGTCTAAGGTCTACAGGTTGGATGACAGACAGGTATTTAAGTTGTGCACGCTAAATGGTGCAAAAATACTTGGGACTGATGAGGATATAGGTTCAATCGTGGATGGAAAACAGGCTACTATCATGGTGCTGGACGATGAGTCCCCTAACTTATCCAATAGCAGTGACCCTGTTGCCAGCCTTGTCAGAAGAGGGAGACCTGACGACATCAAAGCAATAATAAATGGAGGAATTATCCATGGAAAGTAGATTGTTTAAAAACATAATTCTTGCAACGGACGGTTCGAAATATTCTGAAAATGCTGTTGAATATGCCGTTGAGCTTGCCAAGATTTCAAAAGCCAAGATATCTGCCATATATGTAGTTGATACCGGTGCATTTGCCACCATACCTATGGACGCGGCATGGGAGAACATGTATGAACTATTGAAGACAGAAGGCAGCGAAGCAACCGAAAAAGTGGAAGCAGATGCAAAAAGATCAGATGTGGAAGTGGAATGCTTTGTTGTGGAAGGACATCCGGCAGAAGAGATTGTGAAATTATCAGAAACTATTCCTGCGGACCTGATCGTTATGGGTACCCTTGGTAAGAGGGGGCTTGACAGGTTCCTGCTGGGCAGCGTGGCAGAAAAAGTTTCAAGGACTTCAAAAGTGCCTGTAATGATTATCAGAGGGGAAAAACCCAAATAGTAAAATATCGCCTAGAGCCAAAATGGAGAACTAAACTAATGCCTAATTTTACAACAGTTGGTGACATCATGGTACGGGATGTTGCCTTTGCAACACTACCGGGATCAAGGGACGAAATACTGGAT
Source organism: Methanosarcinales archaeon (assembly GCA_030610815.1). Taxonomy (GTDB): domain Archaea; phylum Halobacteriota; class Methanosarcinia; order Methanosarcinales; family Methanocomedenaceae; genus Methanocomedens_A. Next base: position 8,355 of record JAUWRA010000081.1, on the reverse strand, counting down.
ATCCTGAAAAAAAAGCATGTGTCCGGTGTGCCTGTGGTCAAGGACGGTGATCTGGTCGGCATTGTGACCAGGACCGATCTTTTAAAGAACCCGGAAGAGGAACAGCTTGCAATCCTGATGAAAAGGGACCCCATTACTATTACTGCTGAAGAATCCATTGTACAAGCTTCAAGGATAATAACCGAATCAGGGGTCAGGAGACTTCCGGTTGTGGAGGGTAATACCCTGGTGGGGCTGATCACTGTAGCGGATATTATCGGTGCTATTGCCAGTTTTAACATTCCGGACCCAATAGGGGACTTTATTGATGGCAAAGTTATCGTAGTATGGGAAAATACTCCTGTTTCCGTAATGGGAATGATATTGGAAATGGCTGAGGTCAAAGCCGCACCTATTGTGAATGATTCAAGAGAGATATTGGGTGTGGTCTGTGATAAAGACCTGATCAATATGAGTATTATCGAGGATTCTGTTGAGCATTCTGATATGTCTGCAGGTTCGGATGATGATGCCTGGACATGGGAATCCATGCGTGATACTATGAGCTTGTATTATAGCGTATCCAGGATCAAATTGCCGGATTGCTCGGTAAAGGATGCAGTGAAGTTAAAGGGTGAACCGATTTCCGCTGTTCCCAGCAATTCTATCAGCGACACGGCCAGGAAGATGAAGCGTAATAATATAGACCAGATGCCGGTGATCTCTGCCAATAATAAACTTAAGGGCATGGTCCATGACTTTGACCTGCTTAAGGCATTGATATGATCTTGTTCTTAAGATACATTGATAAGCAATAAGGACGAATTACGTAAATAATAGAATTGGAGGATGAATAACAGTGGGTAAAAAGAAAGAGTCACAGAGCGGCCTGATGTCATCGGCTGGCCTTATGCGTTATTATGAGGTCGATGAGACCACCTACCACATGGACCCGAAAATTATCATGTTCGGTGGGTTGTTGATCGGTATTCTGTTACTCTTGTTAAATTATTGGTTCGGATTGTGGCCCTGAACCGTATCATATTTTTCCTGTAGCCACCCGGCAAACTTTCGCATGGCATTTCCCCTGTGAGATATCCGGTTCTTTTCATGGTCTTTTAGTTGACCGAAGGTGCGGTCTTTGTACAGGAATATGGGGTCGTAGCCAAACCCATTCTTCCCCCTCTCGTCAAAGGCTATGGTTCCCTTTACCTCGCCTGTGAATGTGTGGGGCTCGCCGCCGGGCTCACAGTATCCGACCACTGTACTGAACACAGCTTTGCGGTTGGCCACTCCTTCCATAAGTTTCAGGACGTTCTGGTTGCCCAGGTGATCCTCCACGTACCTGGAATAGGGGCCGGGAAAGCCGTTCAGGGCATCGATGAATATGCCGCTGTCATCTACCATTACTGGCTTGTCCAGTTTTTGGGCACACCACTGTGCACCGTAGGCTGAGATTGTCTCAAGGTCGTCTGCCTGCAGTTCGGGATAGTCGCAGTCGATATGCTCGACTTCATACCCGATTGCACCCAGGATGTTCCCTGCTTCCCTTAGCTTGTGGGCATTGCCGGTGGCAAAATATATTTTATGCATACCGTGCACGCCCCTTTATCTCTGTTACCCGCTCAAGCACAGGCCCTGCATCAACAAAGGTCTGGCCGTACCCTTGTGCGAACGCTGCCTTCATGGTCTCGTGGTCATTGTGGGTGCTCACAAATGTCTGGAACAGTACGTGGACATCCACGCCCCTGGCCTCTACCGAGTTGTCGTGGAATGCCAGCCCGAAATCGATGAGGTACACCCTGTCGTCATGCAGTATCATATTCGAGGTGGTGAGGTCGCCGTGGATGATTCCGGCACTGTGGAGTTTGCCCACAACTGTTCCTATGCGGCGGCTAAGGTCCGGGGTGAGGATGTCCCTGACCTTCTGCCCATCGATGTACTCCATTGTTATCTCGAAGTCCTCTATATCGTAGATGATGGGTGTGGGCACGCCCCTGCGTCTTGATTCTGAGATGATGCGTGCTTCTGCCCTGGTGCGCTCCTGCCTGATTGTGCTGTCCAGGGCTTTGAGGCGGTAGCCTTTTGGCAGGCGTTTTTTGATTATCATGCCGTCCCTGAGTTCGATGGTGGCTTCTGCGCCCATGGCTAAGAACATGGGGGAAGGAATGGTTAGGAATGGTGATAAATGTGGTGATTTGTAGGTTATTGGAGATTTTCATCAAATGTATGTGAAAAATTCGTCATCCTGATGAATTGATGTTTAGTCAGTCATTGCCGTTAAATTTCCGATAAATTGCCGATAACCCGCTGACAAAGTATAGGCCTTGCCCTGCCCCGCCTTGACGAGTCCACTATCTCCAACCATCCCTCTTCGACCCAGTCTCTCAGCAGGTTGCGTGCCATTCGCCGGGAGAGCCCCAGTGGCTTGGCCACATAAGCAGAAGTTATTCGCTTTGTCTTGGCCTATCCATATTATACCTGTATCCCGGAGAATTTATCTGATCTTTTTCAAAATCATGTTAACCCCATCAATATCAAAAGCTTCAGGATCAAAACTGTCGCCCCTCCATTCCAGCATTTCCTCATGTTCGGGATGATCGGGATCCTGGATAGCTTCAAGGAAATAGTCATATCCACTCTCACCACCACAATCCTCAGGAGGACATGCCCGTTTACCCTTGATACAGACCGGATAATGCTTTTTCGTATCCGGTGGTAGAATCTTCTCGATAAGTATCTTATGATACCAGGAATCACCAAAATCATATTCATAAATAAATTTTTTCTGTTCCTGGAGTACCACCTGATCCAGTCTCATCTTATTTTCGTCCTTAAGGTCTAACATTAAATCCGGATCGGGTGGACCATAATAAGTCCCATTGATAATGAACTGATGGAGATGGTAATCATCCCATCCCATGATGACCTGAAAGATACTGTGAAGTTTGCCCAATGTAGTATCGCTTGTAACCAGTATCCGTCTCCATATTGGCGGTCTGATGCCTTCGAGTGTTACTTTTACCTGATAAATATCGGGCTGTTTTTTTTCAGCCATAATAATTTCACCTCAATTATTCATATCTAATAATAAAACCAATTGACAATTAATATTTATTTATCCAGCTCGCTCCCGATAGCCCCCATTATTTCCAGATCCTCCACAAACCTGCTGACCTCACCTGCAAACTTCCCAGCCTCACTGGCCGCCACCCATGCAGTCCTCACACGCCCGGGGTCGATCCCAAGTTCAGCCAGCACATCCTTCAGTACATCCATCCGCTGCTGGGCCCGGGCATTCCCGGAAATGTAATGGCATTCACCGAGCCTGCACCCTGCCACCAGCACGCCGTCCGCACCGCCCTTCAATGCCTCCAGCACAAAAGACGGGTTCACCCTTCCCGCACACATCACACGGATGTTCCTGATATTTGTCGAATAGGATACACCCTGCGTCCCTGCCAGGTCTGCCGCCGCATAACTGCACCAGTTGCACAAAAACCCGATGATCAACGGGGTCTCCCTGATATCCTCTGTAGCAGCCCGAACCTGGGCAAGTATTTGCTCATCAGTAGAATGCCTGACCTGCAGGGCTCCCCGTGGACATGCCGCTGCACAGGTACCGCACCCGCCGCAGGTCAGCTCATCCACAACAGCCTTGCCGTCAATAACTTTGATCCTTCCGTAAGTACATACTTCCTCGCACAACCGGCAGCCATTGCACAATTCGTCTACTAACCTTACACCCATCACATCTTTCTGGATACTGCCGCTGCTAAGCAGTCCCTGTGCCCTGGCAGATGCCGCCATTCCCTGTGCAATAGATACCTGTATCTCCTTAGGTCCCGAAGCACAGCCAGCCACGAACACGCCCCTGGTATGTGTATCCACGGGCCGCATTTTCGGATGGGCCACCTGGATGAACCTATCGGGCCGCCGGCTCAGGTTCAGGTAATCCACAATGTTGTCTGCCTTGGTATTTGGCTCCAGGCCCACAGAAAGCACAACCAGGTCAACAGTACTGTCCACTATCTCACCTGTCATGGTATCCTCATAGGTGATCACAGCCTCACCGTCCACCTCCTTTACCGATGCCACTCTGCCCCTGATGAATTCAACACCTTTCTCTTGCTGCCTGATATAATATTCTTCATAGTTCTCTCCGCCCGCCCTGATATCTATATAATGAACAGTCACATGATTTTCAGGGTTCTTGTTCATAATAAGTCCGGCATTTTTTATAGCAGCCATACAGCACACTCTTGAACAGTACGGGTTGCCCACAGTCTCATCCCTGGAACCCACACACTGGATAAAAGCCACCCGTTTTGCCTCGCGTCCGTTAGAAGGACGGACCAATCGTCCCTGTGTCGGACCCGATGCGTTCAGCATCTGTTCCAGTTCCATGCTGGTAATGACATTTTTCACAATGCCATATCCGTACTCAGGCTTTCTGGATGCATCAAAAAGATGGTAGCCTGTGGCAACTATGATGGCACCCACATCAAACTCCACAAGTTCTTCTTTCTGGTTAATATCAATGGCTTCAGGTTCACAGGCCTTCACGCACAGCCCGCAGCCTACACAGTGTTCAGGGTCCACCACTGCCACAAATGGCACTGCCTGGGACATGGGCAGGTAGATAGCCTTACGCAGGCTGAGTCCCCCATCCACTTCCACTGGTACCTCAATAGGACATACGGATCCACACAGTTCGATGCAGCCTTTGCATTTGGATACATCCACATACCTCGGCTTATGCACTACCGATATGTGGAAATTCCCTATATGGCCGGTGATATCCTGGATCTCTGAATATGTATGCAGGGTAATGTTCGGATGGTCTGCTGCCTCTGTCATCTTTGGCGCCAACACGCACATGGAGCAGTCATTTGTGGGGAAAACGTCATTGAGCCGTGCCATCCAGCCGCCAATAGTGGAATCCCGCTCAACAAGGTGGACCTTTATCCCGCTGTCTGCCAGGTTAAGGGCCGCCTGGATGCCTGTGACTCCACCACCTATCACCAGCACATCCCTGTTGGCGGGGACGCTTTCAACAGTCAGTGGATTAAGCAGCCGTGCCCTTGCAACTCCCATGGCCACCAGGTCCTTGGCTTTCTGTGTGGCATAATGATATGCATCCCTATGCACCCATGAGCACTGCTCCCTGATGTTGACCATCTCGACCAGGTATGGGTTCAGTCCGGCTGCCTGTGCCATTCGCCTGAATGTCACTTCATGCAGCCTTGGTGAACAGGCAGCTACTACGATACGGTCAAGGTCCAGTTCTTGAATATCCTTCTTGATCTCATCCTGCCCCTGGTCACCGCAGGCATAGTTGATATCCTTTGAAACTACAACGTCGGACAGGCTGCCTGCAAATTCGCGGACAGACTCAACATCCAGGTTTCCTGCGATATTGCTGCCGCAGTGGCAAATATAGACTCCTATGCGCACCAGAGCATCCTCCGTTTCTAATAAAGGTAATTACCTGTGAATAATGATGTTTTTAAGGAATTCTATATGTGAAATATCCTTCTATTATAGCGGAATAATGGACACACCGGCTGCCAGGCATCCGGCGACATACCCTAAAATGGCCCCGGTGTTTAAAAACGGCAGCCCTGCCTGTGGATTTCCTCTTGCCACTACCGCCATCAGTACTACAAAGCCTACAATGGTGCCCAAAGCCGCACCCAGCGCAGGCATGTTCAATAGACCTATCAGCGGCAGGTTCATATATCCTTCAGTGATGAACACATTGGCGGATACCACCAGTATGGTTGGCATAACCGCATCTCCCAGCCCCATAAAGAATGCTTCACGTTTAGCATCTTTTTCATATTTGTAATCACGGAATGAGAAGTTCAGATGATTCGGTATGACGAACAGTATGGGCACCTTCATATCCATCACGCCTTCGGCCAGGGCGAGCATATGTTTGGTCTGGTATACTGATATTGCGTCATAGACCGCCAGCAGTATCAACAGTATCAGTGTAGGCATCACGCCAAAAGATATTCCGATAATGGCGGTCACACCTGCACCTATCAGGATGCCGATGATGTCGATGACATACCATTCAGGGAACAGATAGAGCAGTACGGTGAGTGCCAGTGATAATGCCAGCGTGAGTATTATGCTGGCAGTTTCATTCATGAATATGGCAAAGATTGCAAGGAATACATAATAGAGGGTAGCGCCTACTGAGAAGAGGATGAAGCCGTGGATCATCCATTTGATATTTTTCTTGAAAGCATAGAGAATGAGCCCTGTGAATCCCAGTATAAGTCCGATGTAATAGATTGTGTTCCATATGCTATCAGGGTCTTCAGTGAACTGCATGCCCTCGTCTATCATGGGCTGGGCCAGCATGACCGATATTACCTGCACAAGAAGCAGGAATACTCCCATAACTAAAAATGGGAGGAGGTCAGCCAGTGTGGTTTTCTTATTCTCGGTTTCAGTCAAGGTAGGGTCTCCGGTAAATAATGTGTGTTGATTGTTGAATTTGTTATAGTATATAATCTATTTGAAAGCCCTCTTCAGTGCTGCCTCAAACCTGTCCAGCCCGGTGTCGGCTTCATCCCTGGTCATGACCAGCGGCGGGGAGAACCTGATAACAGAGTCGCCGCATGAGAGCAGGACAATACCTTCCATGAACCCTTCAATAACGATCCGGTCCCGTAGACCAGGGTCAATGGACCCGTCCGTCTTGATGAACTCAACCCCTATCATCAGCCCCAGACCGCGCACATCCCCGATAACAGGATATTCTGACTGCATCTCACGCAACCGCTGCATGATATGCCCTCCCAGTTCCCTTGCATGGCTGCCCAGCTCCTCTTTTTCCATGAACTCCAGTGACGCCAGGGAAGCAGCCGACGCCAGCAGGTTGCCGCCGAATGTATTGGAATGAGTACCCGGTGGCCAGTCCATTATTTCGCTGTCTGAGAGCATGGCACCCAGGGGCAGGCCGGCACCCAGTGCCTTTGCCATGCACACGATATCAGCCCTGACACCGAAGTTCTCCATAGCCATGAAGGTACCTGTGCGCCAGCAGCCCGCCTGCACCTCATCGGCCACCATCAACACATTGTGATCGTCACAGATGCGCCTTATCTCTTTGTGGAATTCGGGCGGCGGTACGATATAACCACCCTCACCCTGCACCGGCTCCACAACAATGGCAGCAGTGTCATCGGGACTAAGTTCACGCTTGAAGATCAGTGACTCGATCTCCCCGGCACATGATATACCGCAATCGGGATATTCCAGGTTGAGGGGACAGCGGTAGCAGTAGGCATAATGGGCGTGCACAACCCTGAGGGATGGAAAATGTTCCTTTTGCCTGATCTTTGAACAGGTCAGGGACAGGGAGCCCAGTGTCCGGCCGTGAAAACAATTGTAAAAAGCTACCAGGTTCTGCCTGTTGGTCTTCCACATGGCCAGTTTGATGGCAGCTTCCACAGACTCGGTCCCGCTGTTGCAAAGGAACACGCGGTCATATCGGGTCAGGCTTTTCAGCTTTTCGCCCAGTTTGACAGGGGGCTCGGCATAGAAGTCGGGGAACCCGCAGTGGGCAATCTTTTCCAGTTGTGCCGATATTGCCGATGAGACCACGGGGTTCGAATGGCCTGCGTTCATTACAGCGATACCTGCCACAAAATCGATGAACTCCCTGCCTTCCACGTCCGTGATAACAGAACCCCTTGCCCTGTCCACGACCAGTGGATAAGGGCGGGCCAAACATGCGGGCATTACATCACAATCGCGGTCGATAATATCTTTAGACCTTTGTCCTGGTGGTTCGATCATATTTTCACCTATTTTGGTACTGGGACTAAATTATTAGATATGTAATCCCACTCCTTTGTAATCTTCCTATTTTAGCTCAACTACACGAGTATAATATTTAGCAGAATGTTCTTTTTAAAATTATAATGCTCTCTTTTCATCCTTCATTTGAATAATAATTACTCCACTTAGGAGTTAATTGTATATGATTTTATCTAAAAAAACCACTTCTGCAGTATCTGTATTTTCCATTATGGGAACATGTTTCCTGTCCATAAAATACTTTCGCGATTTGCCAGCAGGCACTGTGAATTCTGTTAATATTCTATTTACTCGATGGGTGTATATCCCCATCAAAAATGAAATGGCCAGATTACTGAGACTTTTTAATTTATTTTGATCAAGTATGATAAATGGATCATGGCAAAGAAAATCAACCACAGAGAGCACAGAGCGTTATTGCCTTCTCTGTGCTCTCTGTGCACTCTGTGGTTATAAACCGTTCCAGGAAATAATAAAAAGTCTCAAAATAATACCTGCAACCTTCTGTTATTAGATATGGCTGCCAGGGTCGGAGGA
>JAUWRA010000211.1 GCA_030610815.1 Methanosarcinales archaeon | reverse complement strand
GGGTGATGTTCCATTGCCGTACCCGGTTTGGGCGTGAAGTTCTGGATAATGACCTCCTGGATGTGTCCGTATTTCCGGTGCAGGCGGGCAATCAATTCAAGGGACTTGATACGGTCATCTTCTGTTTCGCCGATACCCACCAGCAGACCTGTGGTAAAAGGTATCTTCAATTTACCGGCATTTGCAATACTCCCTATCCTCTTTTCCGGTACCTTGCCTGGACTATCCTCATGAGCCTGCAAATGAGCAGTGGTCTCAAGCATCAGCCCCATACTGGCATTTAATGGTTTGAGCAGTGCAAGCTCCTCATATGAAAGCACTCCAGGGTTGCAGTGGGGCAGCAGTCCAGTTTCTATCGCCATGCGGCACAGGTCCGGCAGGTAATCCAGGGTGTGGTCATACCCGATAGCCTTAAGCCGCCTCAAATATCCTGCATCCTCATCAGGCCGCTCGCCAAAAGTGAACAGGGCTTCAGTGCAGCCGCTCTGAGCACCACTTTTGAGTATTTCCTCTATCCGTGCAGGCTGCATAATATATGCCTGCGGGTCGTCCGGGCTGCGCCTGAACCCGCAGTAGCCGCAATGATTCCTGCACATGTTGGTAACTGGGATAAATACATTCTTAGAATACGTGACCATACGCGAATGTTGTGTTTCCAAAAGTTACCACCTGAAAAAGATTGATAGACTATCTTACAAATTTTTCACGGAACCCCTTTATCTGTTCCACACTGCCAAGTACAGCAAGGGTCATATCCTCTTCGATCACAGTAGAAGGTTCAATCTCTGAGCTGGCCTTATCTCCTGCATAAATCCCGATCACAGCGCAGCCGATAGTGTTGCGCAGGTCAATTTCGGCCAGGGTCTTACCCACCAATGACGAGGACGAACTGACTGTATATTTCTCTATCTCAATGCCCTCGTACATCATTATGGTCTCTTCCCTTAACGGACGGTCATGTGGCAACAACGCGATCCGCCCCAGCATCTGGCCGGCGATTATGGAAAGCGATGCAACATAATCGGCACCTGCTTTGTACATTTTGTCAATGGAATGGATGTCATTTGACCTGGCCAGAATAACACTATTGGGGTTAAGCTTGCGCGTCACCAGAATGGCAAAAATAATATCCGGGTCAGACTCAAGGGCCATAATAACAGTGGAAGCTCGTTCGACAGCCACTTTTTTAAGGGTAGACTCGGATGCAGCATTCCCTGTAAGGTGGGTGAAGTCCACATCATTGAACACTTCTTCATCAGAATCCACTACAACAAAAAGCACACCTGCCGAAGTCAGGCGCTTTACAACTCTATGTCCTACATCACCATATCCCAGTACAATGGTGTGGTTATCTATAAAATTCACTGTTTCATGCATTAGTATACCGTTTGTGTTTATTTTGTAAGTCGTTTATGGTTAATGTGTAAGTCGTTTGAATTTCTTCAACTCTTCCTTGTTGCCAACTACCAGCAATATAGAATTCCTCTTTATTATATCATATGACCTAATGTTCAGCGACAGTTCGCCTCCCTTCCATATCCCTACAATATTGGCACCTGTCAAATCCCTTATCCTGGATTCTTTTAGACTCTTATTCAGCAGACTGCTGCCCGGGTATATGGGAAACTCTGTGATCTCAAGGTCATCCATAAAAGCTGTACTGTTGGCTATCCTGTCTGACAGGGGTGCTACGGCCTTGCGTCCAATGAACGAGCCAAGCAATGATTTCGGCGATATCACTCTGTTGGCACCAGCATATTTTAAATAATCCGAATTGCTTTTATCATTCACGATTGCCAGGATCTCTATGTTACAGGATTCCTTTGCTGTCAATATAATACTGGCATTCTTTTCATCATTCTGGTTAGCTATGAGCAACCTGGCCCTGCATATTCCTGCTGCTTCCAGTACATCCTCTTTACCGGGGTCCCCAAAAATACATTCTATGCCGTCATTTATGAGTGACCGTATCTGCCCCTCATCGTCGTCCACCACAATGAAAGACATGTTGTGGTCTTCCAGTTCGTTCACGAGTGATTCGACCATTGTATTGTAGCCGCATATGATGATGTGGTTTTCAAGTTTTTTTGGAGCCCTGGTGGGCAGTTC
>JAUWRA010000073.1 GCA_030610815.1 Methanosarcinales archaeon | reverse complement strand
ATTTTTTTTTCCACCTTAATGAGATGTGTTTTGCTCAAATATTTCGGGCACAATGCAACCTATAACTCTATTCTGTTAGTTTCATATGTACGCCCCAAAGGTAAAAGTTGCTTAACTACTTGTCCGTTATTTGGGGTGCACCAGGCTGTTGGGACATCGGCTGCCATTATGATATTTACCAGTATTGGGGGTGTGTTCGGTTATATCATTAATTGACTTGGAGTTGAGGGGATCCCTCCCCACTCGATCGGATATGTAAACCTGACTTCATGGCTTGTGCTCGCAGGTACGAGTGTACCGATGGCACAAGTAGGTGTAATAGTGGCTCATAAGCTGCCAGCAAAGCAGTTGAAGTATATTTTCATTGCTCTAATGATATATATGAGCCTGAAGATGATCGGAGTATTCGGCTGGCTTGGACTGCCGATATAACTCAAATGAATCTGCTAACTACTTTCCTGAACCCTGCGCCAGCTGGATATGGGCTCAATTACTACAAGAACTGCAAGGATGAGCAGAATGATACTGGGTGTTCCCTACATGTGTGGGGATGAACAATTTTCCGGCCTCTTAATGCCGGAGTTGTAAAGTGGACTGATCAAACAGAGCCGTGAGATTCCCTGAAGTCTATATGCGGCAGTCGAAAATTGCTGGTGTGATTTAATTATCTATGCACAAAATGTTTAACTTATCTCAACGGGCAAAAATTTATACATTAAAGTTAATACTAAAGTTGGGTGAGAACATAATATATCAAAACTGGGGCAAGGCGGCCACATCCGAGTATTGCCAATACTATGCCAAAGCAGAAGAGCCAATTGCAACAGCCCATCATTTATTGACCAAGACTACTTTAACTTGCGGAACCGCTGCCTGATGGAGAAAGGGTTATGAAATGCTTCAAGCGGATGAGGTGAAAGTCGCAAGTCCGGTTCTTAGAGGGCATGGGGCCGGTAACAGCCTCCGGCTACACGGCAAAGTCTCACGTACCGTTCTAAGATGAGAGGGGGCGGGTAACCGCTCACTTCTTAATCGGCGGTTTATAAATTAGAACTAAGCTAAACATTCAGGATATTTGGGAGTGGGATAAATCATTGTAGATCTTTCCCGTGCACCCTGGTTAGCTAGTGTTGGAGCCATACGATTTGAAGCAAAAGTGCTCCCTAAGAGCGCGTTTACGTTATCCAGGAAGATGATGGGACTTTTTCCTATAGCAGCTTCTACTCCTCACTTCTTGATAAAACCTTTTCATTTCACTGAAGATAGCTCCAATAGCAGCGAATGTCACCAGCAGATAGAACAAAAAACCGATCCACGGCAGTGAAGTGAGAACAAGCAGCACAAATAAACCCAGTACCATTTCCATCCAGGGCCTGGATTCTTTGCCTAATCGTGAAAATATTACCTTACCCAACCAGAGACCAAAGAACACCCTGGCACCATACATAAGAGTAAAAGTCATAAACAGCAGCATAAATCCCAGTGGAATCCCTATCACTGTGCAAAATAACAGTATCGAGCTCAGAAACATAGCTACAACCAGCACAAACCCGGCTATAATATTAATTAAAAATCTCTCGGAAATGACATTTATTACAGCTTCAGTCCGGTTTGGGAATAGAGCGATAAGGAGCAGTCCGATAATCAGCAGGGACAGATACTTAATAAACCACCAGAGAAGGGAAAAAGCCCCTATCCCTTTTTCTTTGCCTAATGCTTCTTCAATGTAAGTTATGTCCTCTACTATACCTGATGGTATTGTTTCTTCTTTTGGACTGGTATAAGTAAGACTGCCACTGATACTGGCACCTGGAAGGACATGAAGCTCTCCCACATCCAGTTCAACATCACCACCAAGATTACCAGCCAGTGTCACATCATCAGCTGCGCCTGTGATATTTCCACCCACATCACCTTTGAGTTCCATCTGACCGCAGCCAAAGGCTACATCTCCTTTAATGTCGGCATTATCAGATATAATTACATTACCTGCGCCAACTATTAGATCATCACCTATATGTCCATTCACTGTCAATCTGCCCGCGACAACCCTCACATCATCTCCTACATGACCGCTTATGATCACTTCACCGCCGACTGCCATTACATCACCGGTAATATTACCTCTAATGTCGATCCTTCCACCGGTTGCCATTACATCTCCCAGAACAGTACCTTTAATAATTACATAATCCCCTGAGATGCAGAGGTCACCATCAATTATAGTATCTACATCTACAGTTTCTCCTGGTTCAAGGACTACAAAGGCACTTGCAGGATTCATTTAAAAAAGAAATATTGTAAAGATTATTGCATATACGGAAATATGATGGTTCATAATTATTCCTCCTAATATGCCTCAAATGTAATCAAAATTAATGATATATAAATATTTGCAGAAAGAAGGTCTTGCACATAAATTAATTTTTGTGTAAGCAAACTGGAAAATAAAAAAGAAGTCTCAAGGCCGCCTATTTCTTCGCAGCCTCAAGCTCTTCCATCAACATCTTCTCGTACTTATCAGCAGCACTTGGCTCATTTGATTCAGGTTTCTTCCTCTTGCGCCCCGTCTTCTTCGCAGGTGACTCAGGCGCAGTCCTTGGTATCGCCTTAAACTTGATCTTCTCCTTTACCCCGAACAACTCCTGGTCGGCAAAAGTAAGCAGCACACCGATACACATCATGACTGAACCGATCCACACAGCACTGATAAGCGGAATCTCCTTGATCACGAAATTATATCCATTACTTATCCGGCCGCCATACTTCACATGGTATGTCTTGAAAAGCTGTTCGTCATCCATGATATTTGTCCACTCCACCCGATCGAAAGTGCCATCCAGATCCCCATCATTAAGCTCGATCCAGAAACGTGCCGCACCTGTCGATATCTTTTTGCCGTCCCTGTAGAGATTGATGTGGAAAACATTCTTTGTCAGGCCTTCCACCATCCTGTCAGTGGTGCTCTCAGTATGTATTGCATCCCCATTGTTAAGTACAAGCTCAAGACCAAGAGGATTATCACTGTAATCCTTATAATTGCCGTAATCGTCAAGCACCCCGGTGCTGACGTACTGTATCTCACCCAACTCAGAGTCAGTATAATTCATCCTGTAGGTCACGTCAAAGGACTGGCTTACAATAACCCCAAGCAACAGCAGGATCGTACCCAGGTGTATCAGGGTTATACCTGCGGGCTTTAACAATCGCTTACTGTCCTTCGTACCCTTGACATCCAGCACGAACCTGTATACAATAGCTGCCAGCGAGAACAGGAAGATAGGCGCGTAGCTAAGCAGCGACAGGCTGCCCAACATCTGTGTGATACCCGAAGCAGACTTAAAGAACGGGCTGGAAGGGTTTATCACGTAATATTCAGGTCCCGGGACAATGAATGCAAGGATTATACTGAGCAATAGTATAACAGCCGCGGCAATAAGATACTTCTGTGCCCCTATCTTCTTTACAATAGGCTTATACGGCAGGCACATGCCGATAATAAACATCAGCAGCATAGTGAACGGGTACGCCAGCGTATTGAAAAATTCCCGGTCTGTGGGATTGGCGTTCTGGTGCAGCACCAGCTTGGAATACATAGGTGCTGTAATGCCAAAGAAGGAAATAAAGGCGAGGACAATAAATACGATGGCTGTCAGGTCGAACATGTGGGACTGGGTGAACAGTCTCCCCCCTACCCCTTCTTCATCCTTTTGGTCCTTGATCTTCATGAAAGACAGGTATAGTACAACAGCCAGCAGCAGGATAGTTGACCAGAAAAAGATACTGGCACTGGGCAGCGCACCCACATCGTGGGTGGATGAGACTGCACCGCTGCGGGCCACCCAGCCTGCATAGAGTGTTGTAATAAAAGTAAGTGTACCGAACAAGGGAGTGAGCACCTCATAGTTACTGCCGGTCCTGTACTTGTATGCCATGTGCATGTACATGGTGGTTATCATCCACACGATGAATGGTGTGGTCTCGTAAGGGTCCCATGCCCAAATATTGCCAGTGCCTGATAGTGTACCCCACTGGGCAAGCTTGTATATCCAGGCACCACCGAGTATCAGGGTAAGGGACATGGAGAACCATGAGAAACGTATCCACTGGCGCTGCACTTTCTCCCATTGCTTGCCTACGCCACTTGTTATCATGAAGGACAGGGCAGCAGCAAATGGTATCAGTGTGGTGGCGTATGCCACGAACTGGGACGGCGGGTGTATGGCCATTATGGGGTCCTTCAATATGGGACGCAATCCAGCACCCTCAGACATTGCATAGTCCACAGGGATATTATACTGGCTGCCCCAGAGATCGAACCAGGTCTGGAAGGGGTACATACTTGACTTGTAAGCGATCACGTAGGTGAACATGGCACCCACAGCCAGCATTATGATCAGCATGCGCCTGAAGAACCTGGAATCCGTGTCATATCGTTCGCTTATCCACAATATTTGTAAAAACACAAGTGCAGTCCAGAACAGCATCGCGCCATCCTGTACCGCAATGGTAGCTGCCAGTTGATAGAATGTGCTGAGTAACGTGGATGAGTTCTGGGAAACATAGACGAACCTGAAATCAGAACTGAGGAAATAATAGATCAACAGCAGCATGGTCAGGACTGAGAACAGGGCCGATAGCCGGATGGCCCATCTGGCTGAAACTGTTATTTCCTTTACCCCTGAATATTCACGGTACAGCAACAGTAGTATGGATAGTAAACTGAATAGCAGTGTGGTGTTAAGAAGAAATGTTCCCAAATTCGTCATAAATATTACCTGTTTTTTTCAACGTAAGGAAATTATTAACTCATTTCGATATAGGTAATTTTTTTAGTTTCAATAATATCTTTTGACAGGATTTACAGGATATACAGGATTGTATTGTATCCTGTCAAACGTGTTTATCCTGTCTGAAATTTTCATTTTCTTGAAAATTCCACACTAGATGACAATCACATAGGATTTATATTATTTCAATCTTTTTAAGAATACAACTATCATGCAAAACACGACAACTTTAAATTTCTGTAGTTTAAATTGCAGATGGGTTGATTATTTGAAAGTATTCAAATGTAAGATATGCCAGGAAGGTTTTCTGGGGGATGCACCGCCTACCCACTGTCCGTTCTGTGGTGCCCACCAGCAGTATATGATCGAGGCCAGGGACTTTGAACTGCAGGAATACACATTGACCGATGTATCCCGCAGGAACCTGGAAGAAGCACTGGATCTGGAGGTCAGCAATGCAGAATTCTATTTCTGTGCAGCGGACAGGGCAGCTAATGTGGCCGATGCCACCATGTTCAAGCGTTTGGGCAAGGTAGAGTCCGAACATGCCTCTACAATTGTCAAGGAATTGAGGAAACAATCCCCTGATATCAGCAGGGACAGGGACATGTGCAGTGACACGAACCTGGACAACCTGGAAGAATCCAACCAGCGGGAGACCAATGCGATCCGCCATTATACCCGGTTTTTGGGTGAGGCAACTGAAGAAAGGATAAAAGAGATATTCACTGCTATAATAGAGATCGAAAAGGATCACCTGAGCCTTACCGATGGCAGGTTTTAGAGTTGGGAAAAATCCCAACTCAATATTATTTCTTCAATTTTTTAGACACATACCCGGAAAGTACCAGACCAAGGACTGCAATTAAAGCCGCAAATCCCGGTACCTTTGTATCCGGTGTTTCCGTTGTTTCCGTTGTTTCTGGTGTTGTCGGTACTTCAGCCGCTTCATCTGATTCGACCACGATGTCAATGGTATGTTCAGAGAATTCAGGTATATACATCATGATCTGCGCCTGTTCCCTTGTCTGCTGGGATATCCAGCATGTGGCCGTGGTAGCATTGAAGACCAGCTCGGGATCGTTTACACATGCCATGGGGGTACCATCGTAGTGAATCCCAATCCTGTCCCTTTCCTGCAGCACCAGGGATGTATTGTCCAGGTTGAAAGCCATTATCCGACCCTCCGGATCAGTACAATTGACCCGTAATTGTATCATTTCCTGTGTCATTGACCGCAACTCTACGTGCATCTCTTCAGCATAATTCACCACACTGAGCGAACCGCCCGCACCCAGACAGACCTCTGCACCTACCCGGTTCCCTGCCACCTCCCTGGCAAACATCCCGTGTACATTATCCAGGCCCTGCCCTCGCATATTCACAGGTACTGCCCGCACCACAACAGAACTATCTGCTGGTGAAGTGATGGATATCAGGCCATTGTCTACTAAAATATCAACTGTATCTTCGGAGGCAGAGATTATATAGACCACGATATCAGAACCTTCAACCTCGATCTTTACAATATTCTCTTCTTCCGATACGGTAGTCCCATCTGCGAGATCGAAATTGACAGTATAATCCTCGGAACTGAACACATTGATCACAGCAGCCGGATTATCATGTATCTGGATAAATGTGGTCCCGCCTGTATCTGCTATCGTGGTCATGGCCCCGATGACCTGGGTGCTGTCATACTTAAACCCATCCACAGCGATCGAATCGAATATTTCCACACCGGCAATGCCGTAGTTGATAATGGCACCTGACTTGTTATCCACATCAAAAGTGATATACTGGCCGTATAAACATGCGCCACTGTGCATGAACCCCATGCCCTGTATACCTGCATCCTGGCGTAGCGTTTGCCCTATTCCCATCATATCACCGGCAGTAAAATTCTCACCAAACCGACGTCCCATATCATCTCTCATCGGCCCGCCCATCTGGCACAGACCGGAATTGATCATAAGCACAACCATTAGAACTGATACACTAATCATTATAAAGTATTTTAATTTCATATGCTGCCTCCCATTTTACTTGGTTTTGACCTATTACAAGATGTACCGGATGGAACATTAAATTTACCTCATTATCGACTGATATCCGTTAGACTTATAGGTAACAAGTTATATTCAGATAGTCGCAGCCCGGTAGTGTAGCGGTCAATCATTGGGGGCCCTGGATCCCCGGACCTCGGTTCGAATCCGTGCCGGGCTACCATACAATTCTTTGGTGCCTATAAAATGACGGTAACAAAAGGGCAGGACATGGTCTCAATCGTCATACCTGCCTTTAACGAAGAAAAACGCATTTCAGGTACACTACAAGAACTATCCCGTTTCTTTTCAAAAACACCACACGAGATACTGGTGATCATGGACGGCTGCACTGACAGCACTCCTGAACTTGTTGCAGAATTTAGCAAGAACCATCCTGCTGTCAGGTCAGTATCCCATCCCGCCAGACTTGGAAAAGGTGGAGGCATACTGCTCGGGATTTCCGGGGCCAGGGGAAGTATTATTGCAGTGGTGGATGCCGACTGTGCCGTCCCGCCCCATTATGTGGGTAAGATGGTGGACATGGTCTCGGATGGTATTGACTGCGCAATCTCCTCACGGTACCTGCCCGGGTCAGTAATACACACCCACCAGCCCCGGCACAGGGTGATTGCCAGCCGGTGTTTCAATGCAATGGTAAGGGTGTTGTTCGGACTGCCCTACAAGGATACCCAGTGCGGCTGCAAGGTACTAAATGCACAGGCAGCCCACCAGGTGGCTGGTGATATCCGGACACACAACTATGCTTTTGACGTGGAACTGCTCTGGCGCATAAGGGACAGGGGATATACAACAGTGGAAGTGCCTGTGGAATGGCGCCACATTGAAGGTTCCAAGCTTGACCTGAAAAAAGTAATACCCCAGATGTTTGCAGCCGTGGTCAGGTTGAGATTGAAAAAGTAAGGTCAGACCGACCAGCTGTGATTTACTATCCGGCATATCTCCTGTATCAGGGGATGGTCCCAGGACTGTCGGTACACGAACGTGAACTCTGCGCCAGGGTTCAACTCGATCAGCTTTTTAGTGTTCTCAAGGGCACAGGTAAGGGATTCGTGGTCCGGCACATTTGCAACCTCGGCATTAAAGGGATATGTCTCTTTCAGTTCCAGGGGGTATGCACCGAACGGGGGTTTGAAGTGCAGTACATGGTCGTATTCTGATTCATGCCTGACCCGCCCGCCCGGACGTATCAATACCGTCCCTTCCAGTTCCAGCCGCTCAAGCCTGGTATTCCACCGGATGACCTCAGGTCTTTTTGTGGATTCTGGGCCGCAGTAAAAGTATGTGGATTTTGAGGATGGGTCGAACTGCTCTATCCAGTCAGCATATGTCACTGCCCGCTTCAGTCCGTCAAGCATCCTGGGATGGATGCGGGCCCGTCTTTCTACAAGTTCCCACAAGTTGCCCTCACGCAGTGCCTGCTTAACCAGCCTAATCTCAGCGAATGTAGCGTACAGGTTATGCCGGGCCAGCAGTTCCTGCCTGTCAGGGCTGGCCGCGATCTCGCCAGCGGTATGGCCAATGCATACCGGACACGAACAGGGAAGATATTCCATGTCCTTGATATGGTATGTACCCTCAGCACTCAGGTACCGGCCGTCCTTTGCATACAGGGCATATGCTGCGGAATCGAACAGGTCACAGCCAAGTGCCACTGCCAGTGCGAACACCATCGGATGCCCGGCACCGAAAAGATGCACGGGAACCGACGAAGGCAACCCTTTCTTTGCACTCACTATCACATCCACAAGATCAGCATAGCGGTATGATTCCATCAGCGGTACTACCGCACCTATGGGATAGATATCAAAACCAGCCCCTCCCAGTTCCCTGCCTGCCTGCTCGCGCAGGTCCTTGTGAATACCGCCCTGAACAGGAGCTGCCAGCAGCATCGGACTGTCCTTGTTTTGTTCCAGGGCTTCCACAAGCCTCTGGTTTGTTATGGTAAGTTCACTCTTTGCCACATCCCGATCGGCAGAAGGCGGTGTAGGAATATCCAGTGGCACGCCGATGTCTGTACCGATATCCTGCTGGAACTTGATTATCTGTGCATTATCCACTTCGATATCGCCATACACACTCAACTGGAATGAACCGCTGTCAGTCATGATGGGGCCGTCAAATTCCAGCAGGCTGTGCAGCCCGGCCGATAGTGCCTCCTCTTTTAGTTCCCGGTTGCGGTAGATGATATATGAGTTTGTGATAACCATCTGCGCACCGAAACCCGGCATCTCTTTTGCCGGGATGGTCCGGATATTGGGATTGATGACCGGCATGATAGTGGGCGTCTCAACCGTGCCGTGGGGAGTGGCAAGGCGTCCTATCCTGGCCGCAGAATCCTTGTGTGTGATCTCGAATATATCCGGCATGTTCTATCCTGTTTCGTCTTGTTCTGGCATGTTTTATCTTATTTTATCCTGTCTTATCCTGTTTATGGGAGTTTTTATTAGTTCCTGGAGCGGTTTATAACCACAGAGTGCACAGAGAGCACAGAGAAACAATAACGCTCTCTGTGCCTCTGTGGTTAGTCTTCTTTGCCATGATCGATTTCATCCAGAATAAATTAAAAAGTCTCATGTTTATCCTGTCTTACTCTGTCCGGTCCGATTTACCCATTTAAAAGGTCTGCTGCACGTACAAGTGGCAGCAATTCCACATCCATATCTTCGAGCCCTGCCAATGCGCCTTCTTCCCTGTCCACTACCGTAATTACCATATTCACAACCGACCCCGCATCCCTCAGATCCTTAATGGCCTCGATCACCGAACCGCCAGTGGTGGTCACATCTTCAAGCATAAGCAACTCCCTGCCCGCCACATTCCCAATAAACTGCCCGCCAGTGCCGTATTCTTTCAATGATTTCCTGATAATCACCAGGGGCAGGCCGGATTTCAGTGAAACTGCGGTTGCAAGGGGAATACCTCCAACTGCAACACCACCGATGGCCTCTGGAACGATATGTCGCTCCTTCATGATGCCAGCGATACGGTTTGCAATCAGTTCCAGTGTGGCAGGGTCGGTGATGGCCTTCTTGATGTCAACATAATACGTACTCTTCCTGCCGGATGCGAGTGTAAAGTCCCCGAACTTCACTGCACCGCAGTTCTTTAATGCCTGAATCAGTTCTTTATCCATTCTTTTCACTACCAGGGTTCTTTCTTGACCTTAATGATGTATCCAAATATGTTCGTGGCCAGGTGCAGCAAGGGCGTGGCCACCAGTACTGTTATAATTATCCAGAAGCTGAAATAGGTATTGAACCAGTATGCTGCGAATATGTATGTCAGCACCCAGGCACCCAGCACAAAATCAAGCTGGTCTGCCACAGGGAACATGGCACCCCGTTCAAGGTCCAGACGCCGCTTGATAAAACTCTCTGCACTATCACCCAGCAGCGCACCAAAGGCCATAAGGAACACTATGGATAAAGTGCTGAATGAGTATGCACCCAGGGCACCCTGGAACAACGGCCAGTTGTCCAGTACTCCTGATGCTATGAGCCGGGGTGCAAGTCCGATTTGGATAAGCCCTATCACGATTCCGCAGGCGGTCCCGGCTACCAGTCCCCTTATTGTCTTACCGTTCCCAAGTATGCGCCTGCCGTCTGGGAAATACTTTCCCAGATCCATGGGAACACCCCCCCCGAACACCGCAGCCATGGGATTTGCGAGATATGCAGGCAGCATAAGCCAGATGGATGCAGCCAGGATATCGATCAAGGTCATGCTACCTTAATGCTCATTTTTGGTGTTAAAAGTATTGAATCAAATGTCAGACTGTGAACGGTTTACACTCGATCCTACCAGAGTCCAGGTTCTTGAACTCCACGCCTCCGGGCACGCCCAGTATCTCGACTCCGCCAAATTCGTCCACTCCGCACAGTATATCCTGTTCGGGATGGGTGCCCGGTGTGATATCACAACTGATGCGGGTGCGGCTGCCAATGGATACAACGATCTTGAGCCGCTTTGAGGCGGGGTGGTCCTTGGGCAGTACAATGAGCGGTGTGCCTACTTCCCTTAACATGTAAAGTACGCATTTTATGCCATTGATGGTGGTTTCTTTTGTATCGAAACCGGATGAGACCAGCAGGTCGTCAGGTTCAAGCCCCAGTACGATCTCCTCATCTTCAGTTTCAAGGAAAAACAGGTTTCTTGTTCCGGCTTTTACAATACCGATAACTCCACTGTTACCGTGGAGCATCAGTATTTCATTGTAATTCAGGGGTATCATAAATTAATGAAGTTCACTTAATATTGGATTGTACGATCATGCAAGTTCCACATTACTGGACCGGCATGCAGGGCAAAGGACATTTTTACCAATACCCTTGAAATTATTTTTGCAATCTTTGCATGTGTATTCCTTTGGATTTAAGGTCTCTTCCACATCTACTCCAAATGCATCTCCTACGCTGCACATAGTTCGATCTCACCTCCGGACCGGATTATATCATGATTATGTATGCTCAATTGAGTAGATGTTATATTAA
>JAUWRA010000119.1 GCA_030610815.1 Methanosarcinales archaeon | reverse complement strand
CTCTTTCAGTTCGAATGATATTCGAGGACAATCATAATTGGGATGCATTTAGCCTTGCTAATAAAGACATTCTTCGTGATGTTGAAATTAAAGAAGTCAAGAAGATGATGTCTTGTAAGGATGAAAACCGTGGTTTTTTTATTCTACAAATAAGAATCGTTGATATAGCCATAATTCCTGGCAAGAATATTTACCTTATTTAAATCGCACATATCCTGAATCTAATCGCCGGACCCAAGCAGCCATTTCCAGATGGGAATATACGTTATCCCGTCTTCGGATTTATCAACATTCCTTGTAAGCAGGATCAGTTCTGAAACTCTACCCTTGAAGTTCTCTTTAAATTCAAGCAATGCTTTGATCTCTCTTTCATCTATAACATCACTGTAAGTAACATTAACTCCCATCAGGGTATTGTCCTTATTCTTTACAACAAAATCCACTTCTCTGCGACCTTTCCAGTAATATACATCAATATCTCTTCTTTTAAGTTCGATGAAAGCGCTGTTCTCTGCAAGTTTACCTTCATCAGATGAAAACTTAAAAGATGCCGCATTCCTGAGACCATTATCAATGCAATATATTTTTCTCGGTTTCTGGATGGCTAATGACGTTTTTATGGAATACGAGAAAAAGTTAAGTTGATAGATAAGATACGCCTGTTCCAAATATCGGAGATATTCCTTTAAACTGCTTACAGACAGCCCTATCGCTTTTGATATTTTCATGTAGCTCAACAGGGCTGAAATATTTGTAAGGGAATAGTTAGCCAGTTCGATCAACTTTGAACTTTCCCTTATTTTTTTTCCCACTACGATATCCCGCAGCAAGATGCTGTTAAAATATTCATTTAGCCGCATGTGATTTATATCAACATCAGTCTCCAGGACAACTTCGGGAAACCCCCCATTGCTCAGGTAGTTCAAAAAATGGTGAACAACTTCACTTCTTTGCACATCTGCATCTTTAAGCTCAAATCCCACAAATCCCAGATATTCCCTGAATGATAAAGGATAGACAGTCTTTGAGATAATCCTGCCTGTTAACAATGTTGACATCTTGTCAGAAAGCATCATACTGTTTGAACCGGTTATAACGAATTTAATATCAATGTCATATAGATCATAATATTTTTTCAGCCATTTTTCCCAGTTTTCTATGTTCTGGATCTCGTCCAAAAAAATGTACTTACGACCAGATGGATTGTTTATCTCGATATAGTTCTCGAAAATACTGTCAAGTATGGTGATACTTTTATCTTCGAAAGGTTCATCCAGATTGAAATACAGTATATTTATCGGAGCAATCCCGTTCTCGATCAGGTGATCAATTATCTGGAACTGTATTGTTGATTTTCCACATCTGCGTACTCCGGTTATGCAGATAATCTCTTTTATGTTCAGCAGCTTTGTAATCCAGCCAAGTGTTTCAGGTCTTGCAATACGTTTTTTTGATTCAGGGACCTTACCATATAGCCACCATGGATTCCATCGTTTTACAATTTCTTTCATGTCATCATATTTGGTATTTTACTAAATAAAACCTTCCATTATAATGGAAGGTTTATGGTAAAAATCACCTATCGTAATGGAAGGATGAATCAGCATTCATACAAGTATAAGCATATAAACACATAGCGCCATCAATTATAACATGAGATCAGGTGTTCGTGAAATAATCCTCATAGTGCTTTCAATTGTGCTGGCGATAGTAATTGGGCCATATATCATGATACTGGTTGGTGGGGTCATCAGGATAGTGGTTATAATCGCGCTGGCGTACATATTTTTCATTGTTTTGAAACAATTAACAAAATAATAGTGGGATAGATTTAATAACAGCCCGACCAATTGGGAAATCGAGGAATAAAACTTGCGTTCAATCCAGCGTGTAAATAAGAAAACCAGTATCAAGTCCCACAAAGAACATGTGGAAGACGGGGCACGGTACGTAGTGTTAAAACCAGCCGGATACCCGCTACGAAGCCAGCTTCATGAATATCCCGAGATGTCCGAAACCAATGTTTTCGAGTTCTATGCCCGTGAGCAGTGGAGTGGTATAGTGGTAGAGTCAGGCGAATATCTATTTGACCGCAGGATGTTCCCTGATTTTGCGTTCAAGGTAATAGATGTAGTACCCGAAGGTAGTGTTATAAGCAACTCTACTATGTTTGTAGTTGATGACATCAAGACAGAAGAGTTAATACCCGAGATATTCAGCGAAAAGAATTTCAAAGATGTGATCGGCCAGGAGGGGGCCAAACGTAAGTGCAGGCTTATCATGAAGTTCCTTGACGATCCTGATGGTTTTGGCAACTGGGCTCCCAGGAATGTACTATTCTATGGCCCCTCAGGAACAGGCAAGACCATGCTTGCAAAAGCACTGGCAAATGAATCCGAAGTACCCATCATTCCAATAAAGGCCACACAACTTATCGGTGAGTTCGTGGGTGACGGTGCCAGGCAACTGCACTCACTATATGACAGGGCAGAAGATATCGGACCATGTATTATTTTCATTGATGAACTGGATGCCATTGCCCTGGACAGGCGCTTCCAGGAGTTAAGGGGTGATGTAATAGAGATCGTCAATGCACTGCTTACAGAGATGGACGGCGTGGAAAAGCGTGAAGGAGTATGCACTATTGCTGCCACTAACAGGGTAGAGTCCCTGGATTCTGCGGTCAGGAGCCGCTTTGAGGAGGAGATAGAGTTCATCATGCCGGATAAGGATGAAAGGCTGGCCATACTCAATTCTAATATATCAACCTTCCCTATTGCACTGGAAAGTGATGTAAATATCAAGTTGCTTGCCGAACGGACCCATGGCATGTCGGGCCGTGACCTTGTCGAAAAAGTGTTGAAGACCGCCCTTCATGCCGCCATTATCGAGGACAGCCAGGTAACGAACCAGCACCTTGACGATGCCATCAAGAGAGTAGAGGGTTCAAGTCTTTTCAAGAACTCTGATGAGGGAATGTTCAGATAGGTCAGATGAAACAAAGACAACTGGAGATACTTTTAGAACAGGTGGCAGTCTTTGAGTCACCTTCACCGTCCCTTGAACAGTACACTACTCCGGCAGGTATTGCTGCCGAACTCCTGTATTTTGCCTTGATGAGGGGTGACCTTGTGGATACTGTTTATGACCTGGGATGCGGGACCGGTATCCTGGCCATTGGTGCAGCCCTGGTTGATGCTCCCACTGTTGTTGGTTTTGATATAGACATGACTGCATTAATAACGGCCAGGCAAAGTGCAAAAAAGCTGGGCGTGGATGTGGAGTTCGTATGCTCCAGTATCCAGGATGTGCCTGGCAGGGCCCATACTGTGATCATGAACCCTCCTTTTGGTGCACAGGTAAAGGGTAGTGACCGGCCGTTTTTAGTTCGGGCGCTTGAAGTTGCGGATGTGATATATTCCATCCACAATGAAGGAAGTTATGAGTTCATCAAAAAGTTCATAAGTCCTGCTGTCATTACAGACCGATATAAAGTCGGTTTTCCTTTAAGACGAACTTTTAAGTTCCACAAAAAGGATATTGAAGTTGTTAATGTAGAAATATACCGGATAGAAAACAGGTCATGATCGGAAGACCATTGCCAGCTTACCTTTATTTGAAGATAAGATTGGTCAAGGATGTCCGGACATCAAAATCACATAAGAGGGATTATCATTAGAATTAAGAGGAAAAAGTCAGTATCACGCAGGAAATTGGGAACAAATGCTACTGCGGCAGATATGGAAGTGCAGGAAGAGGTTTCCAGTGAAGAGGAAGAAAAAGTGGAAGAAGTAAAAACGGTGGAAGAAGTAGAACAGGTGGACGAGGTAGAAAAGATGGAAGAAGAATCCACTAAGGTCCCTGAAAAACCTAAAATTCCTGCCAAACCTGTAGTGTTGCAGGAAACCGGGGAGTTCGTACTGCCCGGGGATATGATAGGGACAGCAGAGGAATTCATTTCCAATAATAATACTTTCAAATATGGTGGGAATATTTATTCTTCGGCCACAGGCCAGGTCAACATCAACAACAAAACCCGTGCCATTTCAGTGGTTCCAAAGACTGATATACCGCCCATGATAAGAAATGGTGACGTGGTCATAGGCCGCGTGAATGACCTGAGGAGTTCTGTGGCTCTTGTGGAGATCGCCATGATAGAAGGCAAAGGCGAGAGGGAAATTGTAAATCTCCAGCCCGCTGCCATACATGTGTCCAATGTAAAGGACAGTTATGTTAAGTCGCTGGACTATGAGTTCAGCCCCTTTGATCTCGTCAGGGCAAAGGTAATTGACGTGAAGTCCATGAGGCTGAGCACATCCGGTAACAATTTAGGTGTGATCAAGGCGTACTGCAGCAAGTGTAATGTTAGCATGGAAAAACAGTCAAATAACGGGAATAAGGGTAGTAAGTTGAAATGTCCTGTCTGCGGGAATATTGAATCAAGAAAGCTGGCTGCGAATTATGGCAATTTTTCCACATGAGGGGATGGAAGATGAAACTTAAAGTTATTGATAAAACAGATACTGAGGTCAGGATTGAGATCGTTGACGAAAGTCATACATTACTGAACAGTTTGAAGACACTGCTGCTGAGTGACCCCAGGGTGGAACTGGCAACTTACCATATTGAACATCCTACCATCACCGAACCTATCCTGTTTGTGAAAACAAAGGATGTGGACCCGATAGTTGCCATTAAAGAGGCATCTGACAAGCTTGTTGAGGTCTTCGAAGAGTTCAAGAACCTTTTTAATGATAAAGCCAGCATGTAGACCATGCACATCAAGCCCGAGATAAGGATTCTTGGTATCGACGATTCATCACTGCATACCGACCGGGTGATGATCGTTGGTGCTGTGTTCAGGGGGGGCGAGTGGCTGGACGGTGTGCTGCGCTCCCACATCACCAAAGACGGCACTGATGCTACTGATACTATAATCAGTATGGTGACAAAGAGCAAGCATTTCGGGCAGGTAAGGGTGCTGATGCTGGATGGCATCACCTATGCGGGTTTTAATGTTGTTGATATTACGGTAGTATTTGAAAAAACAGGTATTCCCGTTATCGTGGTGATGCGTGACTATCCTGACCTTGACCGCATGCGGGCCGCCCTGGAGCACCTGCCCGACCCCAGGCCCAGGTGGGAGGTTATAAAACGGGCGGGCGAGATACATAAGGTTGTGACCCACGAGGGTGGGAATCCGGTTTATTTGCAACATTGTGGTATAGAGCTGGAGGATGCCAGGGAGATCGTGCGTATGTCGTCCACTCACAGCAATATCCCGGAACCACTGCGGGCGGCGCATCTTATTGCCACTGGAATCGTGTGCGGGGAATCCACAGGTAAGGCGTGAAGCCGTGAGCCTGGCATCGTGGGCTTGGACGCACCATTTTCATCGTTAGCTTGGCGTCGTGACCTTGACATTTATTTTTCTTCCATTTCAAATTGTGAGACATCCAGGAACCAGTATCCATCTTCCAATATGTTTACGCTGTCCACAATTTTCAATCTATGCTTGAATAGCGGACCGTCAATAACAAATGTGTGGAACTCACCATCCTCGCCGCATGGGTCAATGGCACTGTTGTACCTGCGAAGGTCTCGTGCAAATTTTTGGTATATAGTACGTCCCAGCCACTCCTTACCAAGCAGACCGGCTTTCACACTTACTATTATGGACTTAAACCCGGCTTCTACAAGGTCTGATATGATCTGCTCAGGATCACGCTTCCACAGCGGCATTATTAGCTTTACACCCAGGTCATTGCATATTCTGTCCACAAGGTTGTTATGGGTACGGATATGGCCGAACACTGCGCCTTCTATTGCCGCATTGTTGTCGTTCAATTCCTGTACAACATTCTTGAATTCCTGTTCGTAGGAAATAAAGTCTGTCAGTATTGAAGGGATTCCAGTGGCTTGCATCTGGGCAGACAGGAGTTCCGGATTGATGGTATGAGAGCCTTTCTTTTTTGTGTCCCTGAAATTCAGGAGATGGGTTACATTGAAACCGTCTGACATGGCCTGGTAGCATGAAAGGCAACCGTCCTTCCCGCCGGTCCATGAAACCACGACGTTGGCTTTTTGTTTGGGTTCCAAGGTGGTTATGGAATTCATTTTTGAGGTATGATCGATATTTAAAAAATGTTACTGATAAATAAGAACCGGATAAAAGAAATCCACTCAGTCATATATCAGCATTTGATCAGTTACTTCAAAATATTTATCCGCAGCTGCAATCAACTCAGGTCTTGTATTTTCAATAAATGATACTATTTCGACTTTCACGCCTTTGGATTGAAGTGCATAGACAAGTGGTACAAAGTCACTATCGCCAGTTAATATTACCATAACATCTACTTTATTGGCAAGCGAAAAGGCATCGATTGCAATTTGCATATCCCAGTCTGCTTTGATGGAACCGTCAGGAAGTCTTCTGGGTGTTTTGGATTTCACTTCAAAACCAAGATTTTCCATAAATTGAACAAATTTTGACTGGTCTATTCCTTCGGGCGAGACGTTGTATATGATTGCCCTGGTAATTTCCCTTGATACCATTGAATCTATGACTACACTATAGTCCGGCTTTGCGCCCCTTGCTTTTGCTGATAAGTATATGTTCTGTCCATCGATGAGGATGGCTGTTCTTTGTCTGAATTTGGTTTCATCTTTTTGATACATAGGAATGCCTGAGTTGTTTATATTCCCCTTACTAATTTATACTTTATGTATCTGTTTGATATTTATTTTATAAAGCAGGTATTAGGTAATGACATACCTGTATATGTTTTGATAAGGATATTTGTATAAGTAGAAGGAATCGCAGAACGATGAATGGCACTTTTCAGCTATGGATATCATCCAGATTTTAACACACATTGAGAGCCCATTCTCGGTTCCAACCTGGGTACAATTTGTATCCCTTTTAAACTCATAACTCTCCAGTGGAAATTAAAGGTGCCTAAAAGTTTCAGTCAAACGTTGCGACGGCACACCCAACCGCAGCATAGCTGCATGGTATAGTTATTAAGATTAATTGTAGCTACATCTAATCATGGGATGGTTCCAATCAGGTAATTTGCTTCCAAAACTTTCTTTTATGTCTTGAACGAGACATTTAGTGTGGGCAAGGAGTTCATCAGTGAATATGTCTGGGCCACGATTTGCTTGAGAAAACAAAGGTTAGAGGTCAATTATAGAGTACAAGATCAAGATATTGCTGTGCTGATTAAAGAATTTTAGTATAATGTGAATGAAGAGATTATGCCAATTCGAGATGACATTTGAAATGTTTGTTGATTTATTCACAATATATTGACACCATCTCGATAGTTATTTATATAATAAAAAAGTAAGAATTTATGTGAGAAACTGATGAAGATGGGGTATAACCCTAAAATCTGGTAAATAATCCAAATCTGCACGATCTCATGAGTTTCTGTGTCTGTACGTCAAAGATCGCTATAACCGCGCACATCATGGAGGTCACAGTCATGCAATGGAGAGGGCATGTATGAAGCATACCTAATCTTTATGAGACGTGAAGATAATGAGTAGGTGGAGCGGGACAATAAGATAATACTTCCTACGTAGCGAGGATAATATGACACAAGATGTTGGTTCGTACTTCAAGTCGGGGTTCCGCCAGATAAGGTCTGCTCCAGGGCTCATAATCCCGTCACTCATTTCCAGTGCGCTCTCTTCCGCGGTTGGGTGGGCGATTATCCTTACTGTTCTGGTACTCTCGTTGCCCCTTCTGGCAGAGGTTGCGCCAATTGTAGAGCGCACTTTCCGCAGGTAAATCCCAAAAGTGAATCTTTTTAATCAACTTCCCCCATTTCATCAGTAAATTCATCTGAGGGGATGAAAAACTGATGGACATAACAACTACAACACTATCTCATTTAGGATTAGTTAGCGGAACGTTTGACGAACTTGATATTGCAGATGTAATCGATGCCAACATCCCAAAAAGTCGAAAATACAATTTAT
>JAUWRA010000212.1 GCA_030610815.1 Methanosarcinales archaeon | reverse complement strand
AGAGGTGGCAAATATGTCAATGAAACATTAAAATTACTACCGCAAAAACCAGATCGAATTTTAATTCAGCAGATATTTAGCCGAATAACGAAAATTGGAAGTATTAGTAGTGGTTAGTACTGATTAATGGCGAAGGTATTGGTATAGCAAGGTTGTTTTCTCGTCTGGTCAATATTGGGATTAAAGTATTTCTTACTACCCATAGCGATTATATTATAAAGGAACTGAATACTCTTATTATGCTCAATCAGGACAAACCATATTTGAAGAAAATATCTGAGGACGAAGGATACAGAGAAGAAGAACTGATCTCCGCGGATAAAATACGTGTTTACATTGCAGAAAAATCTCTATTGATGCTGGATAAAAACAAACGGAAAACTCAAGTTCAAACACTAGTTGCTGCCGACATCGACCCGGAACTTGGCATTGAAGCACGCAGTTTTGACACTACAATTGAAGATATGAATCGTATTCAGGAAGCAATTATCTGGGGAGATGACTGATAGTTATGGCGGAATTGGAGGTTTTAAACCGTATGATATATGATTTCGCCAAAGTCAATATTAAATCTAAAAGCGGTTCAAATAAGGCATCTGTAACCTTGATAGAATCACAATCTCCAACCTCTAAAGTTGTGATTTCGGGTTTGCCGCTTGATGCCATCGTAATAAAGGTAGATGCATTCAAATCACCTGACACAATTTTAACTGAAACAAACAGCCAGCGTAAACGTGCTGATTACATCATCGTAGCTAATAAGAATGGTAAAAAGAACATTGTGCATATTGAAATGAAGACTACTAGAGCCCGTGAGAAGGATATTATCAATCAACTAAAAGGTTCAGTTTGTTTTGTTGGTTATTGTAAGGAAATTGCTAAAGAATTCTGGGATATCAAAAATTTTTTATCCGAATTCAGTCCTCGGTTTGTATGCTTTACTCGCACAGGCAGCATTCCAAAAAGACCGACTCGAATCAATAAAAAACATCCACTTAACGATACTCCTGCACATATGCTAAAGGTAAGCTATACCAATAATTATCACTACAACAACTTAGTAGTAGCATGAATTCCTACGAATCAAGGATGAAAACAGCCCTTATCTACTCCGTATAAACTGGACACGATTCTGTTTTTAAGTAGCTTTTAACACTGAACAGCCATCAAACACTGGTTGCTGGGTTAGTTGTCCAAATAGGCAGAAAGGCTCATCACCCATGATAATACTCACCCTGCGCCGCCTTCTGTATAGGCGACCCACAAGGCTCAGCCCCAGGCACACCCACAGCATCGGCCCGGCACTGCTGGCACAGCCTGAACTGGGGCAGGTACTCCCCTGCCAGTTTACGCATCAGGTTCAGGTCCTCGCAGGTCGGCGGCTCAGACCCCTCGAAATCGTATAAAGGTATCAGCGGAATAATATTCATAATAACAGCCCCGTGCTCAGCCGCCTTTTTAGCAATATCCTCGATCTCATCCATATTAATATCAGGCAGCAGCACCGTATTGACCTTAACCACCAGCCCTGCATCGGCAGCAGCCCTGATACCCTCCCACTGTTTCTCAAGTAAAAGTTCGGCAGCTTCCAGGCCCTTATAGGTCTTATCGTGATACCGCACCCATTTGTATATCTTAGCAGCAGTCTCGGGATTGACCGCGTTCACAGTCACAGTCACGCTGTTAACACCCACAGCCTTCAACTCATCGACCTTCTCGCTCAGCAGCAAACCATTGGATGCAATACACTTGATAAGGTCAGGGTACTTCTCACTCACCAGGCGCAGGGTCTCAAAGGTAGCATCATTTGCCAGTGACTCGGCCGGACCTGCAATACCAACCACCTTCAGGTTATCCATCTCCTTAACGTACTTGTCCACCCGCTCCAGTGCCTCCTGGGGGTTGATTATCCCGCTTGCCACCCCAGGCCTGTGTTCGCATTTATCAATAGTGCGAATACAGTATCCGCACTGGATATTGCATTTGGGTGCCACTGGCAGGTGAATGCGCGCGGTCTTGAAATGCATCTTTTCATTGTAACATGGATGTACGCTTGTCAAGTGTGAGGATTTTGAGCCTATATCGCCCCAGCGTTCTTCTTTCATATT
>JAUWRA010000158.1 GCA_030610815.1 Methanosarcinales archaeon | reverse complement strand
TATCTACAATTTTCGGGTTTTATGGTGAGATGAGGCATACTTTTAACAATCAAGGACTGTAAAAGAAGTATAATTAAAAGATTGGTTGATTTAGTTTGCAAAAAATTGAAGAAATCACTAGATTATGAGATAGTGCCGTTTTGAGTATAGAATGAGATTTAGAGGGGAGGGGGGTTAGCTCCTCTTCCGAATAACTTTTTTTGGTTGATTTTGGTAAGTAATTGCCAGCCAGCCGTGTGGATTCGTGCGAGTTTCGAACCGCAGATGAACGCGAATGAACACTGATTTCACGCATTCGGTCTTATGTAAAGACAGAATCAACCTTAAAACAATCCGGAATATGGAATCTCTGCACACCATTTCCAACGGACATCTATCAAAAAAATTACATTGGATACCACAACAAGTACAATAACAAAGCATAACCCATCTTTGTCTTCCCATCACTCAAATCATGGGGAAAGAACGGACCTTTGACTTATCGATCACAATATAATTTCCTTTAAGTTCAATACCAGATTCAAAAATAAGCCACTCAAGCGTTTTCAGTATATATTCTGGGGAATGGAGTGGAATTCGCAACAGCACAAATCCGCATAAGGCACCTGGTATATTACGATACACACTACTGCCAAATTCCTTGTCAAAACTGACCAATACAGCCTTATCTTTTATGGAAATATCAAGTACAATCTCATCACTGCATCCTCTGGCTTCTTCTAGAATTGATACAATGTCACATCCGCGTGCTCTTAAGCTGCGTATGACAAAAATCGGTATATTCTCATCAGCAACAATTACATTGCTACAATTCATGCAGTAGCCTTGTGTGGTACAGGATAAATGTGTTCTGTCTTAAGCAGGTGCAAAGCATAATTGAGCGCAGCTAAAACATCTTCGTTCTCAAGTTGAGGATAGTTCTCGATGATCTTTTCATGCGACCAGTTATTTCCCAGCAACTCAAGGATAAATTCCACTGAGATACGTGTTCCCCTGATGATGGGTTTCTCGCCTAAAATAGCGTGATCAATAACGATCCTGTCATTATATATCATAATAATCTACCTTTTAACAATCATGTCACCTTTTATTTAAGCATATCCCGGAGCCCACGAGCATTGTGATTTTTACATTCCGGGACATACCGTCATATAGATGGCTTCAACGGCAAGACAGCATTCAGCGTCAAGAACAAGGGGGCGTACACCCTGGCATTTCCCCTACTCCTGTCCCCGGCGCTGCTGACCAGGTGCGTGTGCTGATGTGCCGGGCGTGGGTTGGGGGGGTGTGTGCGTGCGATGGCCTCGGGTGTTGGTGGGTGCTGCCGGTGGGAGCTATGGCTGTAAAAATATATAATTTATATGATGTTTAAAACCGCTGGGGATGCAGAGTGCGCAGAGCTTTTTTAGCAATCTCTGCAAACTCTGCGGTGAATCTTTTTTACCGCGATACATTTATCTGGAATAAATTAAAAAGTCACAAAATTAATATAGACACCGATTTCACAGATTACACTGATTTTAACAACAACCATTAATCAGTGTAATCCGTGTCTCAAAATTCCGGGCAATATGATCAATTACCATTAATTTGAAGTGGATACGAATGTACTTATATTTTGCACGGTAATCGCCATTACAGGACATACCCCCACACAATTCTTGCAGAAGAGACATGAATCCGGGTTCGCTGCAAAATATTTTGGATTACCACCTTTCCTGATTCTAATGTCCCATATTATCGGACCTTTAGGACATACCTTCTTGCAGTGTCCACAACCTGTGCAAGTATTGTCAACTATTATTTCTACTGTCATTTTAATGCCAATGTATTTTTAAGGACCGAATCTCCCTGTATACCAAAAAAATTTCCCTACAATAATGGAAATATATTCATACAAGCATATATAATA
The DNA here is from genome assembly GCA_030610815.1 of Methanosarcinales archaeon. GTDB lineage: Archaea > Halobacteriota > Methanosarcinia > Methanosarcinales > Methanocomedenaceae > Methanocomedens_A. The sequence continues at coordinate 3,405 of JAUWRA010000158.1, read as the reverse complement.
CCCTTAACAGCCTATTAATTATTACATAACAGGTCTAATAAACATACGCATGTTATTTACATGAAAAACAATTAATATCCGGAGAAAGGATTGAAATATTTTATGGATTTAAACCATCTACTTGAAAAATTAAAGAACGGGGACATCGAGGTTGAAGAAGCCAGCAAACAGATCTGTCTCGGCAACATCCACACATTGAGCGAAATATCAAATATCGACCCATACCGGATGAAACGTACAGGCATACCTGAAGCCATCTTTTCAGAAGGAAAGAACCCGGATGACCTGGCCAATATTGCCATGGAACATCTGAAACATGAATGCAGGGCCATACTCACCAGGGTCTCTGACGAACAGCTTACAGTACTTGAACAAAAACACAAAGTAGAATGGAACAAGTATGCCAGGATCGCCATTCTCAGAGCCGACGGTTTCCAGGTAGATAAGACCGGTGGTGCCATTGGCATAATCACAGCAGGCACTGTGGACGTACCGGTTGCCGAAGAAGCAAGGATCATTGCACAGGAGATGGGTGTGACCGTACATACCATCTACGATGTAGGGGCTGCCGGTATCCACAGGTTGTTCCCACCACTTGGGGATATAATTGAGAAAGGTGTTGATGCAATTGTAGTGGCAGCCGGTAGGGAGGGGACACTTCCCACTATAGTATCCGGCATCGTGGATGTACCTGTAATTGGATTACCGGTATCATCGGGATACGGTGCCGGCGGCGGTGGGACGGCAGCGCTGCATACTATGCTGCAATCATGTTCAGTGCTGAGTGTGGTTAATATCGATGCAGGATTCGTGGCCGGAGCATTTGCTGCCCGGATTGCTAATGTAGTGGCAGAAGCCCGATGTAAAGAGTGAAGGTAAAATCAGAAATATGTCGTGTCTTCGGTCTTGATGTTGTGGGTGATCTTCTGCAGTGTGTCGTCAATGTGATTGTGTGTCTGCAGCATTCTCAAACATTAGATAAAAAAAGAAGATTAGAGGATTGAATCCTCTAATTGCTCAAACCCTTAAAATTTCATTCTTTTCTACGCTGGAAAAGGAACATCAGACCAAGTATTGCAGCTACTGGAAGCGCAATTGTCGGGAACTCGGGAATTGCCTCAAAGCCTTCTCCCATTGTCAAGCCATCGACCGGTTCATTTGCGTCCAAGACTCCATCTTGATTTACATCCACGATGATGTCATACTTTCCAACTGTAAGTGGGGCAGTCCAAATCAGAGTGGTAACTATGTCTCCAAAAGCATCTGTGGATACTATTTCAACACCACCACTAACATCAGATCCAATTGAATCACCCACAGACCATGCCTTATTTGGAACTATGTAGATATTCACCAGATCGTTAGCCGGAAGATTTCCTGCATAGCAGTAGACATCTTCATTCAGATCAAATACATTCTTTTCCGTTCCAGTACTATCGGAAGAACGGACATAAGGTTCTGCAGCACAAGGTACATAGACGCGGATGGTTCCTGTTTTGCTTCCATCATTGGAATTCACAGTTATGGTCCCGGTATATTCAGCACCACATGCTAGTCCTGTGGTATCAATGGTTACAGTAACAGTATCTGTCTCTGTGGTTGTTGTTCCGCTGGTTGGACCCATGCTCATCCATGTTTGGTCATCACCAACAGTCCAATCCAGGGTTCCTGAACCACAGTTTGTTATATCGAATGTCCAGGTTCTTGTTTCTCCTGAAGGAACGTTTCCAAAGTCATGTGATAGCGGATCAGGATCAGTACATAACGTTGGTTCTGCAGCACATGGCACATAGACGCGGATGGTTCCTGTTTTGATTCCACCATCGGAATTAACAGTTATGGTCCCGGTATATTCAGCATCACATGTCAGTCCTGTGGTATCAATGGTTACAGTAACAGTATCTGTCTCTGTGGTTGTTGTTCCACTGGTTGGACCCATACTTATCCATGGTTGTCCATCACTAACAGACCATGTCAGGGTTCCTGAACCACAGTTTGTTATATCGAATGTCCAGGTTCTTGTTTCTCCTGAAGGAACGTTTCCAAAGTCATGTGATGGTGGATCAGGATCTGTGCATAACGTTGGTTCTGCAGCACATGGCACATAGACTCGAATGGTTCCTGTCTTGATTCCACCATCGGAATTCACAGTTATGGTCCCGGTATATTCAGCACCACATGTTAGTCCTGTGGTGTCAATGGTTAAAGTAACAGTATCTATCTCTGTGGTTGTTGTTCCGCTGGTTGGACCCATGCTCATCCATGTTTGGTCATCACCAACAGTCCAATCCAGGGTTCCTGAACCACAGTTTATTATATCGAATGTCCAGGTTCTTGTTTCTCCGGGAGGAACGTTTCCGAAGTCATGTGATGGTGGATCAGGATCTGTGCATAACGTTGGTGGTGCTTCTTCACCCGCAGGTACACCAAACCAGAAAGTTACTGTTACCGAAGTAGAACTTCCATTCGCGAGTGACCCCAAATTCCATTGAAGACCTGTACCAGCATCCGCAGTCCCTGTTATAGGGTATATGTTTTGATTGTTGAGAATCCCATCATTGTAGTCTTCGTAAATTTCTGTACTCCAGAAATCACATCCATGTCGAGTTGAATGTATATCCCCAGAATAACCACATTGATAATATCTTTCATCAATCATCCATATCCAGTCTGTTTCAGGCACATACCATGCATAGTCACATGGCGGGTCATAAATATCATAATCCAATACCTGAAAGAGTCTCAAGTCACTAATGGAAGATGCTCCAATGTTTGTTATTGTATACTCTATTTTAAATGAATCCACTCCGTTTGGTATGACCTTCCTATTTACCTCTATATTACCAGCCGTAAGTATAGCAGTATTACCGGTTCCAAATTCTTGTTTTACTGTGAAATCACTTGTATCATCACTTTTATAAGATGCCAATATGTTGCCATCAACCCATACCGCAAAGTGTTCGTCGTAGCAATTATCGACAGTAAGATAATACCATTCATCACTATACATTTCTCCAATCGTAGCACTTAGATTTGCTGTTGTATAATGGTATGACACTGCATCAGGCATTACGGGCTTTTCCTCTGCCATTGCTGGTGTTGCGAATACCGTAAACACAGCAAGTACTATAATTGCTAAAAATACTTTTCGTAACCCATCCATATTATTTCCTCCCATTCTTGTAGCTTTATTTTGCCATAGCAAGTGTTGCACATATTTAATAATGTCATCCCACTATGACAATCACTCCATTGTTGAATTATATCATTGATGATTATATATATACTTTATCATTTTTTTTATTATTTCACGCATTATAATAATAATGGATATTTAGAATGTTCCGTGGATTTAGCTCAATAAATCTTTACATTACCCCGGCTATGGGACGAATTTTAGTTGGA
>JAUWRA010000180.1 GCA_030610815.1 Methanosarcinales archaeon | reverse complement strand
GCCGGGGGGTCATTTTGTTGTCAAGGTATTCCAGGGTGATATGTTCAAGGAGTTCCTGGATGAAGTGAAGGAGAACTTTGTGTATGTACGTTCATATACGCCTTCAGCTTCCAGGAAGCAGAGTGCTGAGATATATGTGATAGGTAAGAAGTTCATATCCACTGATATTAAGGCCGGTAATGAATACGACGTGGAGATCCGGGAGGTTGGAGAACAGGGTGACGGGATTGCCAAGGTAGGGGATTTTGTGGTTTTTGTTAAACACGCTATGGTCGGACAGGCGGTGCGTGTCCGGATAAGGGAAGTGCATCCGAGTTTCGCTTTTGCTGATATAATCGAATGATAATATCATCAGTTGTTGCAAACTTTAAATGTGTGGACAGAAATAATTTCCTTGATCATTGCAAAGATTGTATCTCCTTCAAATTAAATGGTAATTGATCATAGTGCTCTGAACTTTGAGACACAGATTACACAGATTGATGGTGGTTGTGAAAATCAGTGTAATCTGTGAAATCTGTGTCTACATTAATCTTGCATTTGACCATACTTTTTGAAGTGGATACCATAAATCCAAAATAACATAAGTTACCTGCACAATATAATGTACAAATGCGAGTTACCAAGCGAAACCTCAAGGGCAGGGAAGGCCAGATAGCCCTTACACCCGAGAATCTGGATGACCTGTGGCACCTGAAATATATCATTGAGCCAGGCGACCTTGTGTTTGCACTGACCAAGCGGCGGATGGAAGGTGCTACCGATAAACTGCGGCCAGAGAAGATGGAGAAAAAGCCCATGCGTCTGGGGGTGCGTATAGATAAGATAGAGTTCCATAAATTCGCCAACCGGCTGAGGCTGCACGGCCTGATCGAGAGCGGGCAGGATACCGGTGCTTACCATACACTGAATATCGAGGAGGGTACCAACCTGTCTGTGATCAAGACCTGGAAGAGCGACCAGCTCCAGCGCATCAAGGAAGCAGAAGCTGCAGCCCGGCGGCCCAGGGTGGTCATACTTACCATAGAAGAGGGCGAGGCATCCATCGGACTGGTGCGACAGTTCGGTGTAGAGGATTATTCAACTGTCAAGATGGGGTCAGGCAAGGGTGAATCAAGCAGCAGGGAAGAGTTCTTCTCACAAGTAACGGCACAACTGGCTCAGGGGGCTGGCGGGACCGAAGTAGTGATAGTGGCAGGGCCCGGGTTCACCAAGGATGATTACATGAAGTTCCTTAAGGAGAAAAAACCCGAACTAGCCGGGCGTGCCAGGACAGAGGATACTATTACTATAGGGGTTTCAGGTTACCAGGAAGTGCTTCGCAGGGGAGCCGTGGACAGGATAGTTGAGGAATCACGCCTGTCCAGGGAAGCTAATCTCTTAGAAGAACTGATGGCCAGGATAGCTACCGAAGGGGCGGCAGTATACGGATGGGATGAAGTGCACAGGGCCAGGGATATGGGTGCTATCGAGACCCTGCTTATTGCCGATGAACTGCTCAGGGAAGGACGTGAGAAAGGTGAGAACATTGATGCGTTCCTGCTGAACATAGAACACAGCCGGGGTGAAGTGGTCGTGTTCAGTACCGAGTTCGAGCCAGGTCACAGGCTGCACGGTCTGGGCGGGATCGCTGCGCTGTTGAGGTTCAAGCTGGAGTACTGACCATGCCAGAGCCTGGAAAAGCCATAACAGATATCAGGTATCTTTTAGACAGGGGTTATCCAGGGAAGGGAGCCATTACGTTTGTTTGCGATCACTACTGTCTGGATATCAAATGGCGGTATGTTTTTACAAGGGTGGTATTCGACAAGGACACAATAAAAAGCCGCAGGAAAAAGACGGTAAAGTGTGAAGACCTGAAAGGAGAGGTAGTGTTGGTTGACGGTTATAATGTGCTGATCGGGGTGGAATCTGCGTTTAAGGGTGAGCCGGTCTATCTGTGTGATGACGGGTTTTTAAGGGATATCAGGGGTGTGTTCAGGAATTACCGGTGCTCGGGACTAACAGAAAGGGCAATGAATGAGATCTTGGGGGTATTTACAGGTTTTACTCCTTTCCGGGTGGAGTTTTTGTTCGACAGCCAGATAAGTAAGAGTGGAGAGATGGCACGGTGGGTGGAGAAGAAGTTGGAGGATGTGGGGCTTGAGGGGTGTGCCAGAACATCGAGACATGTGGATCATGACCTGAAACAAAGTAACGGGATCATTGCTACAGCGGATGGTAGTATTATTGATGAGGTGGCAAAGGCAGTGAATATCCAGGCGTACGTGCTGGAGCGGTTGAATCTCAGTCCGGTCATTATCGAGGGGGTTTTCAGGTGAAGCGTATCGGTATTGCAGTGACCGACCCTGGGGACTGGACTGCTATTGCATTGAACGATGCACTTATAAAAGCCAGCGCCAGGCCTGTTGTCTTCAGACTCCACGACGTGACCACAAGTATAAAGGAACACAACAGGATTTATGCAGGAAACACTGACCTGGGATCCCTGGATGCGGTGATTGTAAGGGATGTTGGCGGTGCAGGTGGTGTTGGTGTGATCGGTAGTGATGTGGGCAGTGATGTTGGTATAGGTGGTGGTAGCGGTAGTGCTGTTGCAGGTGGTGATGCTGGCAGTAGTGATGGAGTAGGGGATGGCAGTGGCGGTTCGGAAGATATGCCGTACAGACTGGATGTGCTGTGCAACCTGGAGAGGTCTGGACTGAAAGTGGTAAATCCACCAGAGGCCATCCGTACGGCCGCCAATAAGCACATGTGCTCATACCTTTTCAGGGAGCACGGCCTGCCCACCCCTGATACTATACTGACCACCGACCTGGATGCGGCCCTGGATGTGATCAGGGATTTGGGCAGGGCTGTAGTGAAGCCTATTTTCGGGTTCAAGGGAATGGATATCCACTGCGTGGTTGATGATGAACACTCTATGAAGCTGCTGAGTTCTGTCATTGACACCAGGGGTGTGCTGTACCTGCAGCGTTTTATTTCCAATCCGGGCAGGGATATCAGGGTCTTTGTAGTGGACGGGGGTGTACCTGCTGCTATCTACAGGATGGCACCCCAGGGTTCGTGGATAAACAATCTGTCCAGAGGCGGTTCACACGAACGATGTGAGGTGACCGGTGAGATCGCAGGTCTGGCAGTGGAGGCAGCCGGGGCTGTGGGTGCGGTATATGCGGGAGTGGACCTTATCGAGGGTGAGGATGGGCTGCAGATACTTGAGGTGAACGGCACACCATCTATCAGGGGGATATACGAGGCTTGTGGGGTGAATGTGGCGCAGGATATCGTAAAATGTGTACTGGATATGGTATGATGGGTAGTGTTATATTGTTTTACTGCCATCACATTATTTCCTACAGCATAGGGTGATTTGATGAATAAGGGTGAAGAACTGTATTCTGGAAAGGCTAAGACTGTTTACCGGACAGAGGATCCTGATGCGTTAATTATGGTGTTCAGGGACAGCCTCACAGCGTTTGATGGGGAAAAGAAAGCTGAAGTTTCTAAAAAAGGATATTATAATGCCCAGATATCCAAAAAATTGTTCGAACTGCTGGAAGAGAACGGCATCAAAACTCATTATAGG
>JAUWRA010000179.1 GCA_030610815.1 Methanosarcinales archaeon | reverse complement strand
ACAGCAACACATACCTCATCGCACACCCCGCACCCGTCACACTCATCCCCCACCCTGATGCGCCCATCCTCAAAACTAATAGCATGTTTCGGGCAGGCCTTCTCGCATATCCTACACCCCGTACACTTCACCGCCCTCGTCAACTGCCTGGCAGCCGTTTCAAAAAGCTCTTCAGTAGCCCCCCTGTCCCCCGCAGTGACCTGGAAGGTACCGTCCGTGTACAGCTTCACACTCCCCGCACCTGCCAGAACCACCAGCACACCCAGTTCTTCCGAATAACGGACCTCACCCGGCATCCGCATCATTTCCACAGCATCCACAGGCCTGACCCCCCTGGCAGTACCCTCTATACTATACCCCCCGGCCTTGCATGGAGATATGCCAGAAACCGCCCTTATCCGGAAGGCTGCATCCCCTGCATCCTTTGGGACAATATCAATACCCAACTGCCGGGCCATCAATCTCATCTTAGGAGGATGCTCCCGCCAGCGCCAGAACCCGTGTTCAATGTACCCGGCAGGAAGTCCCAGACGCTCAGCCCAGTCCCGCAGGTATGTATCCCACCTCTCGTACAGGTCAGGGTGCAGCTCAGGCATACGCCCGTATTCCGCACCCAGTGCAGCCGGGCACAGCCAGCAGCCTACCCGCTCAAACCCCATGTCATACAGTGGATTGTATTCCAGGCCCCGCCAGTGTATGTACAGCCACACCTCAAGCGCACGCCAGTCGCGGATGGGGTACACATTCACCTGCCCCGGCACCAGGGGATTTCCCTCAGTGGCAGGGATGCGGGCACGGCTGAATGATTCATACTTACGCTTGCCATCAATGGTCAGGTAATTTCCCTTTTCCGGTATCTCACCTGCAGGGGCCAGCTTGCAGACCTTGCAGCACCACCTGTAATCCTTGGCCGGGGGCCCGAAGTCAGGCAAGTGCTGCCAGAACACGTCCCCTGCATCCAGTTCATCCAGGTCAATATCATTATCATTGCAAAACTGTCGCGCATATTCCACAGTCTCAGGAAATTCCAGGCCAGTATTGATGAAATATGCCTTAGGGCTGTGTTTCAATGCGCTTTTGGTCAGGTCCAGCACCACCAGGCTGTCCTTACCGCCGCTGAATGACACATACACGGTTCTGCCGCGGTATTCCTGCTGGTTGGCCATGCCCTTTATAGTGTTCATGGCATTCTTGCCCAGGCGTTTGATGGCAGGCGCGTTGGCCCTGACCACCTTGTCCATTGTGGGAACTTCGTCCCTCAGCCGGGCCCGGCTTTTCCCGATCTTCCTGACCCTTACCGCAGGTGTGGCGGTTAGTTTCATCGCTTTGGCATCCAGTAGTGCAAAACCCACACCCGTCATATTCCCCTTCCTGACAATGATATCATCACCCTGCCTTACATCATCCGAACACCACTGTATCATATCAGAACTAACGGTCTTACCGCTGAGATGGCCGGGAACATCTGACAGCTCAACGGTCCTGTGCCTGGTATATTGTGCCATGAGGGCAGCCCCATCCATTGAAAGGTCAAACTGCCAGTCCAGGGTTTTCAGGTCAAAGCGTAGTATCCCAAACACCAGCCCGTCCACTATTACCTGGTCGGTCTTATCCTCACCACCGATTTTATTGAGCAGGACAATACGCTCACCCAGCGGGTCAATACCGTAGCGGGCAGTCAGTATATCATGCAGGATACCGCACTCGTAAGGTGAGCAGAACCGCACATCTCCAGGCGGTCCCAGGTCAATTCTCTCACCTGTTGAGCCACATAGTGCACACTCGATACTGATAAGCGGGAGATTGCAGCCCGGGCACCAGTGAATGGATGCACCTTTTCCGGGTTTGAATTGTCTTTTATTGCGTTGTTCGGTCATTTGGCATGTAGTTATTGCAGGTATATATTCTTAAATATTTTTACCTGACGATTGTAATAAACACCCAATGGACCCGGCGGGATTCGAACCCGCGGCCTTCACGTTGCGAACGTGACGATCTACCCCTGATCTACGAGCCCAAAAAAGAAATTTTCGGGACATTTTCCTGCCCCGAATCCAGTTCAAATAATAAATAGTTATCAATCGATATTACAGGCGTCCCAGTTCTATCACTGAAACACTTTCAACTTCATCGACTGCTGCAAAAGCCTCTTCCACCTTATCGGTACCACCCTCGATATCACCCACGACGACAACGGCAATAACGGCTTTCAGGCCAAAAGCTATTGGCTCCTCGGTAAATCCGTGGAGTCTTACACCCTCAGGTATGACCGCTTCCAGTCTCACTTTCAGGGCATCAAGGTCGGTTTCCACGCCAGCCGGCATGATCTTGATCTTAGCTGCTACTTCGCCCACAATATTCACCTCAGGGTCCCTGGAACTGGCATCCCGGACACGTATACGGGTTACTCTGGTGTCTACACATTGTACATCTTCCAATTTCCCTGCCACATGATGGGCACGGGAAACGCACATACCCTTTCTCGATAAGTTTTACTCCGCATGAAATACAGTACTCTGCTTTCTGGGTCATCCTTGTTAATTCTCCTATTAGATTTCGGTATTAGTATGATTATACTGACTTAAAACTTGTTCCTGCCATATATCAATGTGCCCCCGGTGACACCGCCTTTCAACGCTTCGATAACTCTATCAAAGTACCTGCCGTTCATCACCATACAATCCATCCCGTGTGTCATAAGGAAATCGGGCAGCCCCTTATCCACACAGGTCTCCTCACTGCCAGCCAGATCGCCGGCATATATGTGCTGCACCAGTTCACCATCCAGGTAAATACCGTCCACATCTGTGACCTTTACCAGCATGCTGCCAGTCCTTTGTGCAACCCAGGCCGAAATGGTGTCAGATGTCACGTCCCATGAGTGTTCCAGGCCGCTGTCGTCCTTGCGCAATATTGTGTATGGCAGCAAAATATTTACACCGGGTTCGTGCATCTCCAGGTCATTAGTAAGTGGTACGCCTGAGATGTCTGACAGGTAATAGGCATACTGTTCCATAGCCAGTATTGCCATCCAGTGTGCCGCATCCCCTGAAATACCTGATATCTCCTGGAAACTCCTTACATTGTCTGCGAATACGGCCCCACCTGGAATAATAAGGACTGATTGTAAGTCCCGGCAGGTTATGTCATTGACCTTCCTGATAAGTGGGGAGGCACAGTCCATCAGGCTGCCGCCCACTTTTATTACTACCCTGGAGTTATCGGTAATTATGCTGGTCATTGGTGGGCTAACATATATATATTTTTGATATTCGCAGGCACTATCTCATAATCTAGTGATTTCTTCAATTTTTTGCAAACTAAATCAACCAATCTTTTAATTATACTTCTTTTACAGTCCTTGATTGTTAAAAGTATGCCTCATCTCACCATAAAACCCGAAAATTGTAGATAGAATTCCCTCAAAAAGCATAAACATCGATAGCTTAAGCTCTTCTGAAATAAACTCACCTTACAACATATCAATGAATTGAAAAAGGTCTAAACGATCTGAACAATTGTAAAATTGTTTGTTTTGGCCCTTCGAACATCCTTGCTCTTTTCATCGAAGACAGTTTAATTTGGTT
>JAUWRA010000044.1 GCA_030610815.1 Methanosarcinales archaeon | reverse complement strand
TGATGCAATTGGAGCGGTTTTCAATGGAAAGCCATTTGTTCCATTTTTGGATAATGTATAAGTGGATATTTTAGTTTCAGAACTGAAGAAACTAAATGAGTTGGGTGAAATTTGAGAAGGGCTGAATAGTTACAAAAAAAGTTTATATATGAAAAACACAATTCGATTAGCTGTACAATCCGATATACTTAGAAAATTAATATAATTCAATAAAATGTATTAATTGTGCATAAACCTTTAATAGTATAATGGATAACTATATATATGATAAAATTTGGGTCTTATAATTCAGACTTTCGACCCTTTTTGATGTAGGAGGTAACATTAATGGATTTGAAAGAACAGGTCAAACAAGGACTTACCACCGAGGGAAAAACAATCTATGAACTGTGTAAGGAGTTTGACGTTTCAGACGAATATATTATGATGTCAATAATAGCCGAATTGGAGTACTCAGGGGATGCAATTTTGAACAATTTCGAAAAAATTTATAGAGAAGATGGTGGAGCAATTTATCTATCCAAATACTCTCGGAAAGCTTCTTGATCTGCTATAAAATTATTACTAGAGTTGAATAATTTGAGTGGTAACTATCGAAAAACTGATGGAGATATATTTTATGAAAAGTGGATAGATTTTGGAAAAAATCTAGAATCTTATATAGAATCTAATAAAGAAGAATTGGTAAAAGATTCTTACGATGTAATCTTAGGCTTTTCTAGAGGAGGTACAATTCTTGCATATTCATTTGCGTGTCTGTTAAAAGATACAATCCTTGAGTATTCAAACATAGATAAAGCTTGTGTTCGTCCAATTCCAAAAGGATTTACCTGTAAAAAAAACAATCCTTGTTTTGTAATGGATCATCCAACATCACTTCATGAAATGACAGACATTAGACAAATTTTAATGAACGATTTAAAAGAATTATCTGAGAGTCGAGATAATCCACTTAATGTTTTAATAATGGATGATAACCTAACTGGTGCAACACGTGTACATTTTCTTGAGGATGAATTGATGAAAATGAGTAGTAGTTGCGTAAAATCCTTCAAAACGCTTGCATATGTACACCATAATTCATTTTTACCTATTTCAACAATAAGAGAATTTCCAGTGGGTTACAAAGTCTTTGTTATGCCTTGGCATATACCTCATAGCAAGAAAGAATTAGATGTGCAAAGCGAGGAAATTAATGGATATAAAATGAGTATTTTTTTTAAAGTAGATAACTTGTTCAATCTGGGCCATTTTAAAGACGAAATGGAAAAATTCTATCCGATTAAAAAGAATTTAATAGTAAACGGCGCAAGTAATTTTTGTGTCAAAATAACAAAAATGCACGATGGTAATTTTGTTGAATTAATAACAACTAATAATATGTTTTATCCACCAAAACAATGTTTAAAATCTGAAAAATCTGAAAATAGTTATGAAGAATTTGACCTATCTGAGTTTCTTCCTATCTGTTCTCTGGGGGTCAGTAAAACTATGAATGTTTGTTTAACGTGTTCACATCTCAATTGCAATAAGAGTCTATTTAAGGAAGTGTTGAATATTGTCAAGAGCCAAACAATTTCATTTGAAATAAAAAATAATCAAAATTTAAAATCAGCAATAAACGATTGGTTCACGAGTTCAATGCCTGAAATAAAATTAATGGAATTTTCAAATGACTAAAAATATATTTTTATATATTATTCCACTTTTACCTCAAAAAAAAGATTTTGATATTAATCCAGAGGAAAATGGTTGGGAAGTTGCAGAAAAAAAAGGTCCGATTCCATCCAATCCTTATACACATTACGATAAATATAGTAAAACAATTAATTTAAATGGAAATAAATGGCTCATTACTTGTCGAAAACACCAAAAATTAAATTCTGCAATTTTTGTGTTTGAATGTTTAGATATAGAATACATATATAAAGATTTTATCGATAGCAATGAAATTTATTTCAAATACAAAAATGAATGTGGTGTGTTTGGTTCAAAAGATACTCAAAAATATTTATTAAGAATTGTTGAAAATAATGAAGTATTGGATGACTTTAATTATCTTTACTCTGAAATTAATGAAAAAAATGAATTTCATATCGTGAAAGATTTATGTTTTAATTTAATAATCACCTATGATGATGAATTAACTAAAAAAATAAAGGATAATATTATTGCATTACTTACCTTATCTTTACTAGCCCACTCAATGGAACATGAGTTCTTGAGAAATGAAAGCAAACAAATTAACCAACAAGATGTCATAAAAGTCTTCTGGGGTTATAAATTTCATCTACTTGATTGTCCAGCGTCGAAAATATTCCCTAGATTATTTAAAATGAAAATGTTAGCAATAAATAATCTTTTAGATCATAGACATATGGATTTAATCGAAATTCAAAACAAATTATCATCTGCACAAATCAAAGCAGTTGAAACTCAAAGTGATATTCTTACTAAAATACATGAAGTAGAAACTGGGATTTTATTATTAACACTGTTTGTAATATTTGATGTAATATTTACTATTTCATCCGAATTTATAGATCCAGTTGAAGAAGTTATAGACAGGAAGTTTGGAACACTATTGGAACTATTAATACCTTTGATATTTTCATTGATATTTTCATTGATATTTTCATTTAAATTGTATAATAAATTATCCATACACCAAAAAAAACATGGGAAAGATAATGACAGAGTGTAACGGTGTCTGTGATAAACGTGCCTCAAAGCATAATAGAAAAAGACAAATAACCAGAACAATAGTCGTAAAAAGGAAAGACGCTGAGGGAGAGATTTGAACTCTCGTGGCGCCGTGGTCTGCTTGGCCACCTCAGCAACGTGGTTCCTGGTTGAGGTATCCCGATGCCCCGCACAGTCCTGAGCCTGAGGGTGAGGCCCTGGTGCGGGAACTCCATGTCTATGGGCCGCTGGTGGGTGTGGGGCTACAACCACAGGCAAGGGAATGGCAGTACAGGGAATACGGGGAAGAATTGCTGGCTGAAGCTACAGAAATCCTTATCCCGGCAATGCCGGGAGTAGGCTGCGCCGATAGCGGCGGCAGTTCAGTGCAGATATTGATATAATCTGCTGGTGGCCAGGTACAATAGTATTCTATAAGGGGAAACTTTTATTAATTATTTCCCCTTATACAATACTATGATCTCAAAGACACTCTGGGGAAACATAATTAAAGATTTCCAGAAAAGGCGATATCCCGACATTGTACAGAGGGATATACACTATCCTCTTGACATCCCATTGGACAGAGCTGTTGTTCTTTCAGGTCCCAGAAGGTCAGGTAAGACATATCTCATGTATCTGGGAATCAAAGAGCTTTTAGCGCGTAAAGAAAATAAAAACAGTATATTGTATGTGAACTTTGAAGATTCAAGACTGGTGGGTGCAGTGTCACAAGACCTGAACACACTTCTTGAAGTATTTTTTGAGATTTATCCTGACAGGAATAAAAAAACCTGGGTATTCCTTGATGAGATACAGGTAATCCCTGATTGGGAACGATTTGTAAGGACACTTGTTGATATGGAAAATGTCAATGTGTTTGTCACTGGTTCATCATCCAGGCTTATGAGTAAAGAGATCGCCACGAGCATGAGGGGAAGAAGCCTGACATACAATGTATATCCCTTCTCTTTTGCCGAAGTCCTTAAAGCAGGCAAACTCGAGTATGAAGAATATCTTTCATCAGCGCAGATGGGGGAAATAATCCAAAAACTGGAAGATTATGTCAGATACGGCGGGTTTCCTGAAACAGTGCGTTACAGGGAAGAGTGGGACCGGATATTGAGTGAGATAGTAGATGTGACAATATTCAGGGATATTGTGGAAAGGTATGATGTGAAAAACATAAAGATGCTGAAACTCTTTCTTAATGCTATATTCAATTCAAAGGAATTTTCAATCCATAAGTTTTATAATTTTCTCAAATCGCAAGGCTATAAGATAAGCAAAAATACGTTGTATACATATTTCGGTTATTTTGAAGATTCATTTATTGTTTTTCCACTCAAGAGGTTCTCTTATTCTTACAAAAATATAGAATCAAGTATATCAAAGATATATCTTGTCGATAATGGACTACTGTCCCTGCAAGGCATACAGGACTATGGGAGGCTTATTGAAAACATTGTTTATATTGAACTGAAAAGAAGAAGCAAAGGAGATTTGTTTTACTATAAGTCCACATCTGGCAGGGAAATTGATTTTATCATTAAGGAGGGGAAAAAGGTCTCTGAACTTATACAGGTATGTTACATGCTTGATGATTTTGTGACGAAAGAGCGTGAAGTAAAAGCTCTCCTGCAAGGTTCAGAGGAACTTCGATGCGATAATCTGCTGATCATTACATGGGATTATGAGGCGGTTGAAATTGTTTCCGGGAAGAACATCAGATATGTTTCTCTTTGTAAGTGGCTTCTTGATTAGTGTTTTGTCCTTGCACAAACCATAATAGCGGTGTTAGGGGTTCGTGACAAACGTGCCTTGAAGCATAAAAGAATAAGACAAATAACCAGAACAATAGTCTTAAAAAAAGAAATACGCTGAGGGAGAGATTCGAACTCCCGTGGCGCAGTGCACCACCGGTTTTCAAGACCGGCGCCGTGGTCCGCTTGGCTACCTCAGCAAGGTTGTTTCAGGTTGGATCAAATATAATTGAAGGAGAGGGTTTTCTCCTCTCCAGGTTCTTCTAATTATTCTGAGTCTTCCGGTTCATCTGATTCGGATTCATCAGACTCTTCAGCTTCTAATTGCTCCTCTTCTTCAGAATCAGGCTTTACCAGTTCTTCTGTATAAGTTTCAACATATAACACTTCTGTCAGTTCAGTATATTTCAACATATCCAGTGCCAGCTGTGATTTAGTGTTCAACCAATGCTGTGAATAATTAAACTCCAGGGGCACGTTGACCCTGGCAACAGTACCATCGATCTCGATGTCCATTTCCTTGGCCATATAAAGTGCACTAAGACCAACTGCTTTTTCCTTCAGTTCCTCAAGCACGGCTTCGATCTTGTAATCATATGTTATCATCTGGCCTGCCATAGGGCTGTTGAAATCCAATCTGGCATGGCGTCCCATGACCTTGAGTACCTTAGCCTGTTTGCCTTCGAATTGAACCATCATCCCTTCATGTGGTTTCTGTTCTAAACGTCTGAGGGGAAGATCCCTCAGCAATTTGGGATCACGGTCACCAAAAGCTTTTTCAGGTGGAATTGTGACAGTCCCTTCATAGCCTGCTTCATGTTCTTTTATATCTTCCTCAAGACCGGCGATCATCTGGTTCACACCAATAATGATCACATCGCCACCGTACCTGCCATTGGAATTATATATATTATGGACCTTTGCCACCTCTTCATTTGTAGTATCGAAGATAGTACCGTCCTCTAATTTACCTGTGTATGATATTTTAATAAAATCTCCTTCATTGATCGTCATGATAATTACACCGGGGTCTAAGATAACGGGATTGGTAAAAAACATTTCCATGCCAGATCATTACAAGCTTACAACAATTGATGACATGTATGACCGATAGAAAAGTCTTAAATCAATTCATTCCAATCAATCTTTCAACGGGGATAGCTATGGATGAAATAACCGAAATATATGAGAAAGTAAAAGACCGCATGAGCATGGAAGATTTCCTTGCCCGGATGGAAGAGAAGAAACAACTCCTGGGCGGACTTCCGGATGATAAAACTCTTGCAACCCTTGTGATCTATGATATGGGCGAGTACGATGATAAGGTAAAGATAGGACAAGTAACACTTGATAATTCTAATGTTACGATAGTGGGCAAGATCACGGCATGTTCAGATGCCAGGGAATTCAATCGTGAGGACGGTTCCACAGGCAGTGTTGCCAACCTGACAGTTGCGGATGAAACTGGTTCTATCAGGGTCGTGCTATGGGAAAGTGCTGCCGACCTGGTACAGGTAGGAGAGATCGTATTTGGGGATGCAGTCCAGGTATCCGGTCTTGTCAGGGAGGGGCGTAATGGTCTTGAGGTCAGTGTTGGCAGGGGCGGCAGTGTGGATAAAGTGGCCATGAGTGAAGAGATCAGGGTAAGGACAGAACCCTACCGTATCGAGGAGATAAAAGCGGGTATGAGCGATATACACCTGATAGGAAAGATACTGGACATGGCAGATACCCGGACATTCCAGCGAAAGGATAATTCTACTGGCAAGGTCAGGAACCTGACACTGGGCGACCCCACAGGTAAGATCAGGCTCACGTTATGGGATGAAAATGTGGAACAAGTCGATCAGTTGAACCTGGGTGACACCATAGAAATAACCGGAGGCTATTCAAAAGAGAATTCCTTCAACAACCAGGTGGAGGTCAACCTGGGAAATAACAGCTCAATAAAAAAGACCAGTAAGCAGGTGGAGTTCAGTGAGATGATCACCCTCATTGGTGATATCGAGATCAATGAGTCATACAGCATTATAGGATATGTTACAGGGCTTGATGAACTGAGGGAATTCCAGCGCAAGGACGGCTCAAGTGGCAGGGTAGTGAACATCCACTTATCAGATGATTCAGGCAGGATAAAGACTGCACTCTGGGATAAGCAGACCGGGATCATAGATGAGATAGACATCGGGACTAAACTGCAGGTGACCGACTGCTATGCTAAGTCAGGATGGAATGACGAAGTGGAATTGAGTGTGGGTGAGAGAAGTACAATAACAATACTTGAAAAATAAAAGATTTATCGGGACCGGGCCTTTGCCTTTTTGGATTTTTTCAGCTTTTTCTTGTCCATCTTGGTCCTGAACTCACTCACTTTTTCTGTAGTCTCTTTCGTTTCCCTATAAAACATAAGACCCGCAATTAAGCCAAAAACCACGATAAAAAGAACACCATAGAACTGGACCTCGGTCAGCGGATTGAAATCCGTATGCTTGAACATGAACTTATCAAGTATCCAGATAACAGCAGTGGATACTATTGCCAGGATCAGTGAGTATAGCAGTGCAAGTAAGTCCTGTTGTGAAGCCCATTTTTCGATTTCTGCATTCATTTTGTTTTATCTCCTCATCCTTCCATTGAAGGCTTTTATGTAAAAAAACTTTTGTATTTATTTTGTATGACTTGTTATACCTTTCTCGTAGTAAATGATCTATAAGATCATCTGGTCAAGTTGATCCGACCGAACAGAGGATTTTCTTGTCGGTTCTATTCTTTGTCCCTTTCAATAATAAATGCACCCACGTAGTCGCATTCCTTGCACTGGTACTGGACACCGGTCTTGAGACCCATGTAATACGTGACGTTTGTCGAATTGCACTGGGGGCAGACAAGGACAGAATCAGTCCTCTTCCCGGCTTCCTCCTTGATCTTCCTGTCAAGTTCATTGAAATCCTCAGCATCTTCCTGTACGATCATAATGCTACTTTTTTACTGTGAAGGTAAATGTTATACCTTTGCCTTCCTTGCTTTCTACCTCAATCGAACCTCCATGCCCTTCAACAATCCCTTTTGCGATGGCAAGACCCAGACCCGTCCCGATGGTATCATTGTATATATCATTACCCACCCGATAGAATTTTTCAAATATTTTTCCAATATCGTCAGTTCCCAGTCCAATTCCATTATCTTTTACAGTGGCCTGTATATACTGGTCAAGTTCCACGATGTCAATATCGATCCTGCCCCCCCATGGAGTGAATTTCAGGGAATTATTCAACAGGTTTACAAATACGGATACAAGGGCATCCTTATTTCCAGTAATGCCGGGCAGGTGTTCGGGAACGGATGTGTAAATACCTATTCCCAGGTCATAGGCGGTTTTCTCAATAGTCTCGATAGATGTACTGATAACTTCGTGTAGATCTACTTCTTCTTTATTGAAGTTCATCATGCCTGATTCGATCCGGGAAAGATTCAGCAGGTCATTGACCATACGTGTCTGGCGGTCAACATTTCGCAGTATCTTCTCGATCAATTCATCTTTATCGATCAATTCGTTCTCGTCAGCATCTTTTAACAGTTCGGTTGAAGTCTTTATAGCGGTAAGGGGCATTTTGAGTTCATGCGAAACCATGGAAACAAAATCGGATTTCAATCCATCCAGTTCCTTTAGCTTCTGGTTTGCCTTTTCCAGGAATTCATTGGACTGCTTGAGTTCATAGGTTTTATTGTGAACTTCAAGTTTCAGGGATCTGTTCCAGCTTGTAAGCAGCAGGATAAGGGAGAATCCACCCAGCAAGGTGATACTGGCAGAGAATAATACGAGGAGTGTATGTTTCACTAATATTGGGTTTACAATTTCTTCAACTTTTTCAGAAGGGCATACAATCGCCACTGACCATAACCGCCGCCGCCACTCTATAGGTGAGAATGCTATCATCTGGTTTTCTGATGTATTGTATTTTCCATTTAGAGTAAATTCTGCAGTTCCTTCTGCCCCGTTCAACTGTTCTTCTATGATGTGCATCCATTCCGGATTTGATTCATTAAGCATATCAAAATAATTATCTCCTGCAGTATATTGCCCGGACCCATCATACAATACCTGTGTGTTCCTGTCAACAAGATATACATAACAGAAAGAATCGTTATGTTCGAGATATTTTTCTACCAGGGTGGAGATTCGTATTATCCCAAGTATGGTTCCTTTATGCTCCTCTCCATCAAAGATCGGGACCCAGATAAACGAACCAAGACCCCCTTCAAAAAGATCAACCGGATTCGTACAATATGCATCCCTGGTGTCCCTGGCATGTTCAATTGGATATTCCCTGTTATTTTCATACAGGTTATATCCAATAGGAACATTTTCTTCCGGATAACCTGCAACAACCACACCACTGGCATTGATGTACTCCAGGGCATAATAACCTGTGCTACCTTCGTAGATATCTATAAATAATGCCTGGAATTCCTCAGGAGAATCATTTGCATGGTTTCGGGCTATTGATTCTGTCAATTCAACTTTTTCATTCAGGAATTCCTCTACACCAGTTGAAAACTGCTTGACAAGGAGCAATTGTTGTTTATTGAATTCCTGCTTTACAACTTCATCCAGATCATTGTGGGTTTTTATTCCCATAAAGACAATTAAAAGTAAAAAAAGGATACTAATAACTACGATTGTGAAAATTACTTTTTTTTCATGTTTTTCCATTAGTGAGAATTTTTCTTCTTTTTTAATACTATACCACCATAATTTAGATCGATCCAATAATCGGGTGAATTGCTCAGTTTCTTTAACAATGTATTGAATCATCAAAGTTTTGAAAAAGTACGGCTAAAAGTACAACTGCTTTTCACCCCCATCGTTGATCAGGATCAGGATGTTTCCAGATTAAAAATTACTATTTATCGCTTTCGGTGTGCCAGTATTTCTTCAGACATCTGCTTTTTAAGACGCATAAATTCGATATCAGAAAGACCCACCACTTCCAGCACGCCGTCCCTTAAGAAACATGGTTTGGTGATCTTGCAGCACCATGCCATGCTCCCGAAACAGGTACTATCCCCGTATTCCAGGAGTGTTCCCTTTACCATTTGCAGTTTCAGCTTTGTAAACTCCTCGGCTGACATACCGATCTGGTTAAGGGCATTGTGAACTGCACAGGGTTTTACTGGCAGGCAGCAAAAAGCCAGTGCCCGCAGGTCCCCGCCGCCGCATATGTGTTTTGGCGAATTATACCAGCCCGTGGTCATCTGGTATGAGGTGATCTGGTCCACAAGGAACCGCAGGGTGTTGGGTTCTTTTAATACTGCCCTGGCAGCAGAGACCATATCAGCGCCCCTGGAGAACATGGACTTGGCTGCAGAATAATCAACGATCGAATTGTTACCAATAATAAACATGGATGTAATGTTGCGTATCCTTTTTATGAGATTGACGTCAGCCCCATGCCTGCCCACGGCATCGATATGGATGATATGGGCACCAGCCTTTTCAATCATATAGGCAGTCATCAGGTCGTCAACCACATTGGCCCTGATCTTGACTGAGACTACAACTCCCGTGCCCTTGACCGCTTCAATGATCTCGCGCAGTGTATCAGGATGCTCAAGCAGGGATTGACCTGCGCCCAGTTCCATTATCTCGGGCTGGCGGCAGTGTGCATTTATTTCAATACCCGCCCCGTATTTTTTAGCGATCCGGGCAGCTTCGACATATACATCGATATCTGCCGCCCTGACATTAACAAGTACGGCACAATCATCAGAGTTTTCAGTGATTGTTTCCAGTTCAGATGTCAGGAATTCCATTGGTGAATCTGTTACGAACTCACTGCGCCCGCGCTGGGCAATTCTTTTTGCAGCATCGTTTGTACTTTCATCCAGGTTATAACCGCCCAGTACCACCAGTCCTGCATGGTCAGTGAACTGTTGTGCAAAATTGCTGTTGGTAATACCTGCCATAGGGGCAAGAGCAATGGGGTTTTTTGGAGTAAGATATCCGATCTTAAGATCGAATGGTTCAATCAGTTCTGTGTTCAATTGTGCTTCCTCACAGGCAATGTGAATGGTAATTCGAATTTTTTCAGGAATCTTCCAGATTGTTTAAACTATAAAAGTCTTACTGGAATCGAACAGCAAATCGAAAATATAAGTGATTATTTGTTAATTATTGCAGGAGTGATGTCTTTTCCATTCTTATATCAATATGGCAACAAAGAACATACCTACAACAATTATTGTCATGAACAACCCGATATATACAATCGGACTCCATGCCAGCACCTTGCGCCCGTCCAGTATGCTGATCGGCAGCATATTGAATCCTGCCAGCATCATATTGATGATCACACCCAGGCGACCTATATCGTTTAAAAACCCGGTACCATTTAACAGCGGCATGAAAGCAAAAGCCAAAAAGAGGTTCATCACAGGTCCTGCGGCAGCGATCTTACCGTATTGTTTATTGGTTATGAGTGGTCCGAATATCCGCACGGCCCCGGGTGCTGCAAACAGGATACCGATCTGCCATGCCATGTAAATGGCCAGCAGTAACATCCCGAAACTCATCCTGAACTCGGCCCATGCACCGTACTGCTGAGCAACGAACTTGTGCCCCATCTCATGGAAAATAAAGGCTATACCCACCGTGACCAGGGAGATTATAAACAAGTCAGTGATATTCGATCCCAATATTTGAGAAGACCCAAATATCTGAGAGCTCGTGGGTTTATTGTTGCCAAGTTCAATCCATGCGAGCATAATGGCGAATGCATAGGATATTGCCACCCAGGAAATGAACAGATGTTTCAATTCAGTACTGCTCGTATTGAACATGGCCATCTTTTTCGGGCGAACGGTCTGGAAATGTACTTGTTCAAGGCCGGCCACCCGGGACTGTTCAATTTCAGGCATAGAAGGAACCTATGAGGATACTATGATTTAATGTTATTCAACGTATAGGAAAGTATATACTTTCCAGTAGGCTTAGAAAATGCGAACGAAGTGTGCATTTTCTTGACTTTCTATCTTCATTTGTATCTTTAGTTAAGTCTTCATTTGCACAATCCTAAAGAAAATCCATTAGCCTCTTCTGGTTCATCTTCCTATCCAGCAGTTTTGATTCGGGTCGCCACATCTCGCTAACGGTATTTATCCGCAAAGACATATCATCCAGTGCATCGTTAACGGAATCAAAACTCACCGGGACCGATGACACAGCTTCCCGGGCAGCTTCCCTGACCACCCATACCCCCAGGGGTGCCCAGTAATCGGGTGTAATTTCCCTGATCGCGAACACATTGGCACTGCGGTGCATCCGGTGCAGGTGCTCAAGCACAGGCAGGCGTGCCGCATAATACCCGCCGCCCAGGTTCGAGTATCCTTTCTTGCCGCCATAGTCTTCCCAATCCGATCCTACTGAAGTTGCCCCGGTTGACCATACAGCCTTTGGCATCCATATCTCTATTAATTCGTACGCAAAGGCCCCGGGAAACACCAGTATCTCGAAGTGGTTCCCGTGTAATCCTCCGCTATACAGCAGGACATCATTGACCTCAGGGAAATACCGGATATCATCGATCAACATCTTCCCAACCATATCATCTGTGGCGGTGATGGACCAGCGGGTGGGCACGATCTTGCGCTGTTTTCCCAGCAGTCCGATAGAAAGTAACCTGTTAATGTGGTCCACAGTGATATCTGCGTTATAGAGTTCCCCTATCTCATCCACAGCCCTGGCATCGGTATCACTTACTGCTTTATCCACCTGCCTGGGGACTACCGGGTTCTGGGCTATATCCAGCTTTGTAACCTCTCCGGCAGGGCCCATGGGCGAAAGTACGCCATCGAAACGCAGTCCCACACGGGGCACCTTGCTGAACCACACCTCTGTATCTACAGGTTTTTCAGATAATGCCAGTTCCTGGGTCTTTTGCAGCATGGCATCGGGATTTGAGGCATCCTTCACATGGAATTTTATATTTGACCTGACCAGGCCGGACCTGAGTCCCACGATATCCCTGATACTTAAGTTGTTCCATGAGCCCGGACTGTCATAGACTGCAGCATCACTGCCCGTGACCTCCGGCGGGACCAGTGGTCCCGCAGATACCTGCGGATACCCGTACCGTCCTACAAAGACCGAGGGAGGAGATGCACCAAAAATGTTATCAGAAAGCTTGGGAGTTGTGCCAAGTGACTTGAACCTCTCAAGTATGGGGCAGGCAGGACGGCCGCACAGCCCCTTCCCCTTACAGGATACACATAGCGAAGGCATGTCTGGATATATTGGAGGGCGGCTACATTAAAGGATATGACTGTAAAGGATATGATTGGTCTGTGGCAATAAATTCAGATATTTTTCAATTTATTCTAAAAGTCTTCAAATTAATTATTGAAATCAGAATCCGTATTTCCCAACCAGGGGTACAAACACGACCCCACCCTTTGCTTCTTTTTTTACGCCGTTCGACTTCGTGACCAGGTACAGTTCCTGCATGTAACGGCCCACAGGTATCACCATCTTTCCACCTGCTGCCAGTTGTTCGACCAGGACCTCAGGCACTTCAGGCGCAGAACATGCCACAGATATCCTGTCAAAAGGAGCAAGTGCGGGCAATCCCTGGCTGCCGTCCTCGATTATGACAGTTACATCTTCATATCCCGTATTGACCAGGTTTTTACGTGCAAACTCAGCCAGTGATGGGATGCGTTCAATTGTATATACATGTCCGCCCGGGCGGACCAGTTCGGCCATGACAGCAGCATGATATCCGCAACCCCCTCCCACTTCCAGCACTTTCTGCCCGGGCTCAAGCTCCAGCAGGTTACACATTATGGCCACCATATGTGGTGCAGATATGGTCTGTCCCTCCCCGATCGAAAGCGGATTGTCCGCATATGCGAACCTCTGCTCACTTTCATGCATGAAACTGTGCCTGGGCACACATACCATTGCATCAAGAACCCTATCCCGGATTTCCGGATATCTTGATCTTAATCCATTTATTAGTTGCCTTCTTTCCTTTTCAAGGTCCATGTTGAAGGCCCCCGTGGTTTGATCACAGGTCCGCCGGAGTAGGATTTGCCAGGTCTTTTTTTACCTGTCTTTTTATAATCCCTTAACCATTCCATCCGTTCAGAGGAGTCGGCAAAGATACGTTTGATGTATTTTGCCATGATGCACTCCCCGTTCCTTTTAAGGAATTGCCCATCCCGCACTTTTATCTTTTTTATTACGAACCTGTTAGACCCCGACGACAACATTTCCCCGACTGTGAACTCCCGTTCACCAGGCACTTCCATTTCAATGGATTCTGTCTGCCAGCCCCGTGTGATGGATATCTTGGTCGTGACTGTATCCGTATACCGGGTCCATATTGTGTCGATCTCATCGGCCCTGGCACTATTTACCCGTTTGTCGCCTGATTCGATCGATGTGACAAGCACAAAACTGGCATCGCCTTCGGGTTCGCTTTCCACTATGAACTCATCATCCACGGATATGATCTCATCACAATCCTGGACAATTGTGCTTTTGGTGGAGTTATCGCCTGCACTGATAACAACCCTGATATTTGTTTTCTTCTTTTTTTCAGAGTAATAAGGATGGATTGTACTACATAATGTACATTTTATCAATATGTCAGGTTTTTCTTTCAGTATATCGTGGGGCACAGGTTCATGTGGTGAACAATTAGGACACTGTGCCTGAATAATCTCATGTACCATTCTACTTTCATTCCTCACATTCTAATAGTACTGAATGATAGTAAACACTTCGATGCCAGCATGAAAGGTGGACCAAGTTAATCTTTATATCTGTAAACGAAAGGAAACGGTGGAATAGTTTTGGAAACTCTTAAGTCAATTCCAAATTAACTATATGACCAGATGAAATTCCAGATCCTGGATGCCGACTATACCTATGATGATCTGGGCAACCCGGTCATACGCCTGTACGGTAAGAACGAAGCCGGGCAGAGCATTTGCTGTTTTGTACCTGGCTTCAAACCGTACTTCTTTTTAAAACCAGATAACCCTGGGAAGGCAGGTGAACTGGCAGAAAATATCAAAGCAACGTTCACAGAACACGTCACCGACGTACAGCTAACAGAACGCTATGAACCAGTAGGATATTTTAATAAACCTACCACCATGCTAAAACTCATCCTCAAGGACCCAAAAGGCGTACCTGCCATAAGGGATGACATCCTGAATACCAGGGGCGTCTCAGGGATATATGAGACCGATATACTGTTTCGGAACCGGTTCATGATAGATTCGGGTATCGGCGGCATGTCCTGGGTCGAGACCGATTCGGAACCGCTGGGGGAGGATAAGTTCAATGGTATCAGCCTGTTCGAGGTGGAATCACAGGTCAAGATAGTAGCTGACACTATAACGCCTGTAGATATTATCCCAAATTCCCAGTTAAAGTACATGGCATTCGATATCGAATGCCTGCCAATCGACGGCGGCATGCCTGTACCTGAAAAAGCCCCTATTGTCATGATAAGCTGCACATTCGAGCCGGAATTCAATGGCAGCAGAACCAGTGTCCTGTTGTCAAAAAAAACAGGCGGGCTTGACAGCGATAACGAAACCTTCAATGATGAAGTGGAAATGCTTGAGCGCTTCTTTAGAATTATCAGGGAATATGACCCTGACGTGTTCGTCGGATACAATTCCAACGGGTTCGATATTCCCTACATCGTGGACAGAATAAAGACCCTGGAAGCAGATCGCAAGATCAAGATAAAATCGGCAATGGGCCGTGACGGCAGGTCAGTGTTCTACCGCAAGATCGGATATGTGACAAAGATATATATGGCAGGTCGTCTCGCCGTGGACGTACTGCCCATCCTCAGGCGGGATTTCAGCCTGAAACAGTATACACTGAAGAACACTGCCAGGGAACTGCTGGATAAAGAGAAGCTGGATGTTAATCCGGCAGATATGGAAGAATACTGGAACGATACAGGTGAGAAGTTCAGGAAATTTATCGATTATGCCAGGCGGGATGCTGAACTGGCAATGGACCTTTTGCAGCAGTTAAGCCTGCTGGACAGGTTCATGGCATTATCCAGGGTCAGCGGCACCCTGATCCAGGACATCCTGGACGGTGGCCAGACAAATATGGTCGAGAACATCCTGCTCAGGGAGTACCGTTCCCACAACAGGGTCATGGCGCCCAGGCCCGATGGCGACCTGGCCCACCAGCGCCGGGTAAAAAGTGAAGAACTCAAAGGCGGCGAGGTGCTGGAACCAAAAAAGGGCCTGATGGAAGATGTGGTCATACTGGACTATAAGTCGCTCTATCCCACCATCATGATGGCGCACAACCTGTGCTATACCACTGAGATCGTGGGTGATGTGCCTGATGGCGATGTAGTGGTAACCCCATCGGGCGGCAAGTATGTATC
>JAUWRA010000117.1 GCA_030610815.1 Methanosarcinales archaeon | reverse complement strand
GCATCTGCACTTTACCCTGCCACCGCAGCCCGCAAGGGCGGCAATGTGGCAGCCAGCCTTGTGGATTCGAGCGAGTTTTGAACCGCAGATAAACGCGGATGAACGCAGATATTGCAGCTAAAATTAGATTATATTCAAATTTATACCATATAATTAGAATTAAAACCCATAATACCCGTTATCTGTGTTCATCTGTGTTCATCTGCGGTTTATATTGAAATTGAAATAATTCCAGCCAGTTTCCTTTCTGCATATGCACTGAGCGTGGGTTGGGAGAGTGGTGTGCGGGCGGCAGCCACGGGGGTTGGGTGGTGCTGCCGGTAGCAGATATGGCTATTGAAATATATAATTTGTGTAATTTTTAAACTGCAGACATACGTGGATTAACACAAAGTAAATGCAACAAACACCTCTTCGGTGAATCGAATAAAAAGCAACCTTGAATCTGTGTGAACCCATGTCTTGAGAATAATTATTTCCAGCTCCTATTCATCCCACCAATTGCCTGTAAGGCTCGTACTGCACTCGACCGACCGGCCATTCATGGCGCTGTTAGTTGCGTGTTTTTGTTCAGCAGCTAAAGCGTTCTAATTCACAAAAGTTTAATAAAGAACATTTACATAGACTAATAATATGGATGTAGCAATTTCTGAAGATGTAGTTCCAGTTGTAAAAGATTCAATAAACAGGGAAATTGTACTGTTAGAATCAAAAATCAATTTACTTAAAAGTGAAATGAAAAAATTCGAAGAAAAATATAAGCTTACATCCCGTGAATTTGAGGACAAATTCGATAGTGGTAAACTTGACGATTCACAAGACTTTTTTGAATGGTGGGGGCTCATCAGAGGTCTCAAAACATTAAAGGATAAACTTATTAAAGCAAGATCGGTGGTTACCTATTGGTGATTGCACACTATTTCAAGTCAATCGAACACCTGTTAATCAATTCAAAACTGATAGCAGATAAAACGATTGACTTTAAAGAATTCAGTATAGACGAAGGAATGGTCACTGGAAGACTGTTATTTTTAGGTGGTTATACGCTTAATTTTATGGAATATATCCTGATAGGACAACATCGACCTAAATATCGATTCAACCTTTCAGATAGTAAAGGTAAGTTGATCTTTAGATACGATAATGCACCTCATCATAAAGAAATCCCGACCTATCCCCACCATAAACATCTGGGCACACAAGTCAAACCTTCCAAAGAGGTCGGACTTGAAGAAGTAATCTCTGAAATAGAGATAATGATATTAACCGAGTCAAACCGCGAGTGAAGAACAATTTTTAACACTTATATCTGCCCTTATCTTTCCCTCCGCCCCAACATCTGCACTTTACCCTGCCACTGCAGCCCGCAAGGGCGGCAATGTGGCAGCCAGCCTTGTGGATTCGAGCGAGTTTTGAACCGCAGATAAACGCGGATGAACGCAGATATTGCAGCTAAAATTAGATTATATCCAAATTTATAACATATAATTAGAATTAAAACCCATAATACCCGTTATCTGTGTTCATCTGCGGTTTATATTGAAATTGAAATAATTCCAGCCTGCTTCCTTTCTGCATATTCACTGAGCGTGGGTTGGGAGAGTGGTGTGCGAGCGACGGCCACTGGGGTTGGGTGGTGCTGCCGGTGGAGGGGATGGTTGTTGAAATATATAATTTGTGTAATTTTTAAACTACTGAGTGCACAGAGCGTATTTGCTTTTCTCTACGTGCCTCTCTGTGCCCTCTGCAGTTCATATTGAAATGCTGTCCATGCCCCACCTGCTAACTACCATCCTGCACTCCGGCACCAGGGGAGAGCATTGTCCTATATTGTAGTGCGAATAATATTTAATTTTTTCACAATAGATTATGAATATTTTTTGATATATTCGCACTATATTATGAACAGCATAAACAATCACGCAAGCATCTTCAAATATTCCCAGGAATTAGTCCAATACCACGGCAATCCCGTACCCGCAATCGGGACACTTCTTATCCTCTGTAATAACATTCCTCGCAATCTGAAACCCGCTCCTGTCAATCAGCAGCGTCCCGCACCCGGGACAGTACGTGTTCTCATACTTATGCCCAGCCACATTACCTATATACGGATACTCCATCCCCGCGTCCTTTGCCATCTGCCACGCCTCCTCCAGTGTAGCCACAGGTGTAGGGCTGGCATCCTTCATTTTGTACATGGGATAGAACCTTGTGAAATGTATGGGCGTCTGGGGTCCAAGGTTGTCATGCACCCATTCAATGAGACTCCGCGTCTCTTTTGGATCATCGTTCTTGCCAGGTATGACCAGGTTGATCACCTCGATATGCATGCCCAGTTCCCTGGCCACCACACTTGAATCCAGCACCGGCTGCAAGTGGGCACGACAGGTCTCCCTGTAGAACTCATCCCTGAATGCCTTGATATCCACCCTGAATGCGTCAAGGTACGGGGAAATATCCCGCAGTGCATCCTCTGTGATATAGCCGTTGGTCACATACACAGTTTTCAGCCCTGCTTCATGGGCCAGCCTGGCAGAGTCGTAAGTGAACTCGTGCCAGATAGTTGGCTCGTTATACGTCCAGGAGATGCTGGCACAATCCGAAGCCAGTGCCTGGGCCACAGACTTTTCGGGCGTGATCTCCCTGATATGTGCCTGCTCAAGTTCAACCTGGGAAATGGTCCAGTTCTGGCAGTGACTGCACCTGAAATTACAGCCGATAGTGCCCTGGGAGTAACTTAAAGTACCTGGGAGAAAATGATACAGGGGTTTTTTCTCAATAGGGTCAACGGCCTCACTGGATACAGTATTGTAAATAAGGGTGAACAGTGTGCCGTCCCTGTTCTCCCGTACACCGCAAATGCCTCTTTTACCATCTGCAATTGTGCACTCATGGGCACACAAATGGCATTTGACCTTTCTTTTTTCCAGCTTTTCAAACAACGATGCTTCATGGATCATATATATCCCTCACTCATCCCCCATGCACTCTCACATAATTATATTTTAACCACAGAGGACACAGAGAGCACAGAGCTTGCTTCAGATTTTACTCTCTGTGTCCTCTGTGCTCTCTGTGGTTTATTAATTATCACTTATTTTATGAATGTTTGTTCCCGTCCGGGTCCGACTGAGATATATTTGAAAGGAACACCTACAAGCGACTCAAGTCGGGATAAATATTCAACTGCACCATCCGGCAGGGCATCCATACTGCGAATACCGGTAAGGTCCCCGTCCCACCCAGGAAGGTCTTCAAGAACCGGCACACACCTGGCAAGGTCTGCCGTGGATTCTGGCGGGTAATCCAGTCTTACGCCATCCAGTTCATATGCCACACATACTTTCAATGGATGCATGTCTGACAGTACGTCCAGTTTGGTCAGGGCTATCTGTGTATAACCGTTCAATGCCACTGATTTCTTTACAAGGGGCAGGTCGAACCAGCCGCAGCGTCTGGGCCTGCCAGTAGTGGTGCCGAACTCGCCGCCGGCTTCCCTGATATGATCTCCTGTCTTGTCCTTAAGTTCGGTAGGCAGCGGTCCTTCGCCCACACGGGTGATATAGGCTTTCAATATTCCCATAACCTCGTCCACCCTGATAGGTCCCACTCCCAGGTTTGCACAGGCCGAACCTGCGATGCATGATGAAGATGTCACGAATTTCTGGGTGCCGTGTATCACGTCAAGGTGTGCTCCCTGTGCACCTTCCGCCAGTACCTTCTTACCCTGGTCAAGGGCAGTGTTTATTTCATGCGAAACATCGGCAATGAAGGGAGCGAACCTACGCCCCAGTTCAATATATGTCCTGATCCAGGTCTCATCTTCCATTATAGATGGGTCGCCGCCCATGCTCTGTATCTGGGCAGCCTTTATCGGAGTAAGCTCTTCAAGCCGCGTGCGCAGTTGCTGCTCATCTGCCAGGTCTGCCATCTGGACCTCGTCCCGGGCCACTTTGTCGATATAGGCATAGCTGATGCCCCGTTTGGTTGTACCGATCTTCACGCTCCGCGCCGACTCCCGCAATCCGTCCAGTTCCACATGGTACGGCATGATAATGCTTGTCTTTGCATCTATTCCAAGCTTTTTTTCATCCACAACTGTACCGTCATCGGCCAGGGTGTCAAGTTCCCTTGCAAGGGTCTGTGGGTTCAACACAGTACCAGGACCGATAAGCAGCCTGGCATCGAACAACACACCGGAAGGAGTAAGATGGAGTTTGTATTTCTTGCCGTCAACAACAACGGTATGGCCTGCATTATCGCCTCCCTGGAAACGGACGATGAGGTCATATTCCCTGGCCATCAGGTCAACGATCTTTCCCTTTCCTTCATCACCGAACTGGGTGCCTGTAATAATCGTGAACATAGTACCACATAGAATGAGATTATTGAATAATAAGATTTTGTTGGAATTTCACATAAACCTTTATATTTCCTGGATTTATTATACTCCACCCAGGTTAGTGGAATGACTTCGACATACTTAATGACAATAATTATGCTGCCCCTTCTTGCATTGATGACAGTGGTCGGTATTTATACCCTTATACCGGGAGAAGTTAAAGGACAGACGCATAGTATATCCAGGCGCAGGTTCTTGATAGGGTTCTGGCCGTTTTTTGTACCTGCTTCTCTTGTCTATATGCTTGTGCAGTCCCAGTCGTCCATTGTCAATATGCTGGGTATCAGTGTGAATGCTGATTATACCGGATATCTATTGATGATAGAAGGCGACATTGTAAGTCATTTCCAGGGTTTTGCTACGCCCATGTTAACATACCTCAACGGGTTCATCTACCTGATGATTTTCTCATTCCTGATGATTTTTACATTCGTGATATTGATATATACCCATAACCTCAAGGCACTTGAAGAGTTTACCATAGCTTTTATCATCATCTACCTGACGGCATTCCCGTTCTATATCTTTGTACCGGTTACAGTTACAGGATACGCCCTGCCGAATGTTTTACCTCTGCTGTATGAATTAAGTCCGATCATCGACCAGGGTGTGAGGGTGGTGGACCCGTTCTTGGATAATGATTTTCCCAGCCTGCATGCCGCACTGTCAGTATTGGCCCTGATGGTAGTGGTGCACAGGACAGATCTTTATCGATACAAAGTGTTCGCTGCGGTGTCCACTGCTGCCATCCTGTTCTCTACGGTGTATCTGGGCATACACTGGATCACTGACCTGGTTGCCGGGGCGGTACTGGCACTGGTCAGTTATTATTTTGCTATCAAGTACAGGGAAGTTATCTTCAGTAAAGTGCACAGGATATTGGTAGTGCTGGAGGTGCGGTTGGGGATAAGGGATCTGATCTATTGCGCAGGTTGTTCCAAAGAGATATCTGTGATTCCCCACATCGGTTGTGTGGAGTGCCCCTGTTGCGGGAAGAAAATTAATTATCATCCGCTGACCTTTGTATGAATTGAAGGTGTTTGAATGAGGGAAGTAGTACTTAAAATCATAATGCCAGATAACTGGGTAAAGGATATTACTGCAAAATATCCTGTTCCGATCAAGTTCAAAGAATGTATGCCGCATGGAGACTCAGGTGGTCGCGGCCTTATTGAGATTGATAATATTCTTGGGATAACCGACGACATTATAAAAGAAATCGAGGAGCATGCTGAAGTATGCAGTGTCGATATAACCTCCCTTAGTGACGGTAGGGTTCTGGGTTCTGTCATCACAGACAAATGCGCTGCATGCAGGGCATTAACAGGTTCGGAGTGTTTCCTGACATCGGCTTTGAGCGTTGGAGATGGAAGTGTGGAATGGAAACTGATAACAGGTGGTGAAGGTTCCCTGATCCACTTGATCGATAACCTTGAAGCGAATGGGTGCAAGGTTGAATTAAAGAGCACTATTGATCTAACAAAACCGAATATGCTTACTAAAAGACAGGAAGAGATCATCCATGCAGCTTTTCAAAAAGGATATTACAATTGTCCAAAGAGGATTACGATCAAAAAACTTGCAAAGATCTTTGATATTTCCCAATCCACAATGGGTGAGATCCTCCAGAGGGGAGAGAGGAAAATAATTTCAGAACATTTTAGCAAATGAGCATGGTCATTACCCTTGAAATGATCCATGAAGATATGTTGCCGTAAAAAAATGAGTTTTGTGGAATGGTGTGGGATTTGATTTTGATGGGATCGTCGGACAGCCTCTAAACCATAAGCCGCCCTTTTTGCCAGTCATTGATTATCTTGACTGCCGCCCTTGTTTCATCGACCTCAGCCTTTTTCTTAAGGAAGTTACTCTGTCTGCCAATGAGTTCAAGTATTTCATAGGAATCCTGTTCCTCTATTGTAACATGGTAGAAAGATTCCAGGGCTGTTTTGTTTTCAGCGCATATTTTCTCGATTATCATCATGGCCACGCCGATCGTGTCCTGCAGGTGTGTTGCATCTTTCACTGCAAGCAGGCCCTGTATATACTCATCGTTCTCACCAAAGGGAATCACCCCCGGCGTATCAATGAACTTGATACGCGAACCTGCATTCACAAGTTGCACTCCTTTTGTGTAGCCTGATATTGAGGACGTTCTGGCTCTGTGTCTCCCGGTCACGGCATTGATAACTGATGATTTGCCTGTGTTGGGATAGCCAAGGGACCCGACCAGTATTTCGTGCCCTCTCATGTTTGCGATTTCAAGTATCTTGTGTCTTAGGATCGTGGTTCCGGACCGGTCCTTACTGGACACAAAGACCGTGGGTGCAATTTTTGACAGGCGGGATTTTGTTCTCTCAAGGGTTTGTTTTGATACAAGGTCGCATTTGTTGAGGACTATTATGAACGGCTTCTTTGCACGCGCTATATCACGCTCTATCTCGCTATTTCGTGTCTCGTCTGGAAACCGGGCATCTACTACTTCAAGAAGGACATCGGCTTTTTTTATTACATCCTTTGATATCTTCTTGTAACTTGCCATGCTGGGTGCTATGGTGTATGAGGATATAAGGATGTATCGTAAGTGGGGGAATTTCGTTATAGAATACACCGGCACCAGCCTTAATGCCCAGTTTTTCAAAACATGGTCTGTGATTTTGTAAGACTAATATAATGGACGCAGAGGTCGGGTTGGTCACGTAGGTGCAGGGGTTTTATAGGATGTTGATATCTTAATAAATGGGACGGATGAAGAGGAGTATGTGATTATTGAAGTTCGTCCAGATGGATGTATATCTGGATCCGGTTCGGATATAACGCTAAGTAGGCGGGATATGTGAAGCAAGTTAGGATATACTATGTTATCGGAAATCGCACCTATGAAGGAATGAAATTATGCATGAAATAAAGTACAAGCCAATCGGAATCATTCACTCTCCATTCAAAGAACCTAAAGGAACACCCATACAACCCGCAGCCGCTAAAGGTATTGGTGGAAAAGTGGAGGTGTTTTCAGAATATGCTGAGGGCTTAAAGGATGTTGAAGGATTTTCTCACATCATTTTAGTATGCCACTTCCACTTATCCGGGAAGCCCTCATTAAAAGTGAAGCCGTTTATGGATAATCAAATGCGTGGAGTTTTTGCAACAAGAGCTCCAAGTAGGCCGAATCCAATCGGTATTTCGATAGTGCGTCTTGTTAAAATTGAAGACAACATACTCCATGTTCAAGATGTGGATATTGTTGATGGTACTCCCCTTTTGGACATTAAACCCTATGTAGGCGAATTTGATGAAAACGAGGTTTATAAGGTGGGGTGGCTTGAGAAAAATATGCATAAACTTCCAACGTCAAAGGATGATGGGAGATTCATTAAATGATCTGCGCGACTTCCGATAACAGACTGTATCTGGCCGCGTGCCTCCGGCACTTTGCCCCGATCCCTTTATTCAGTCGGGACTTCTGATACACTCGAAACGTTATATAAAATCCAGAACCCGCCTTTATGCCAGTACTTCAAAGCTTAGTGATTTGACCGGGCATTCCTTAACGCAAACACCGCAGGCATCGCACAGGTCGTAGTCTATCACAACCTTGCCTTCGTTTACGGCAATGGCCCTGGGCTCATGGGGACAGCTCCTCTCGCAAGTGCCGCACCCGGCGCAGCCTTCCTCCTTCCATACTAATTTATTATCCTGGTTTGCCATTTGGATATCCTCACAAATGTTCTTATTGCGTTCTATTGCCTGTAATAATAAAAAGGTTTTCCAAATTTGTTTCACTGCTTTTTTGCCATCCGC
>JAUWRA010000112.1 GCA_030610815.1 Methanosarcinales archaeon | reverse complement strand
CAGGTTTCGTCTTGTCTGTGATCACCACATAACTGTCTGCATCCCAAAATGATTCCTGTTCAGTTGGCATATTATATTCACCCCATTAAACCCACTAATTAAACTGTGACAATAAGATCTATTTAAATATACCCCCATTTTAATGATTATTGATTCTAATTTAAAGTGCAAACCTTTTCCAAATAAATAGGATGAAGGGAAGGAGCGGCTATTGCCCCTTGGTAAAGCCGCAGCAACTGAAAGTTCCCTTCTGGCATGCTTCAAGGCATCCTTTTATTCCTTCTCCTTTTGCCTATGTCCTGATCCCTTCGTCGGTTTCTGTGAACTTTATTTGTGGTGTGGGAGCTGGCAGGCGCTTTTGCGGTGCCTTGTGGATGCATGGGGAGCAGTGCCCGGAACTCATCAACTTAATCCTGTAGTCGGTGAGTGAAAAATGGGGTTTTCATTAGTCTGTACTACCAGGAACCCCTCTACCCAGGCATAGAAGAACTTCAATTCCGGTGGATGTGGGGTGCGTACAACTAAACACACTTATTCTTCAAACGTGTCGATTTATAGAAAGATATAAATAACAATAATCACATTCTGATTAATGAGTACAAATCCATACTGATTTAAAGAAATGTACCTCTGAATGTTTTGTTGGTGAGTTATATGCAAGATAAGAACGGAAATAAAATACATATCGGAGACCGGGTTAAAGTCCTGTGGGCAGTCGATAACAGGGAATATGAAGGTAAAGTGGTCAATATTAAGGAGAACATCGCATTATTATCAGCCAAGGACTTTTTTGTGTACGTCCATGGACCGGAACGATTATTGAAGATTGCTGTTCAATAGAATGAATTAAGGGGAAATGCCAAAAAGGGAGAGCAGGATGATGAAAATAGGATCCAAGCTGCCAAATCGAGCTAACAGGGCACAATTATTATTAACGATCGGAACCGGCATATTTGCTGCTGGTGCAATGGGTTTTATTGCCGGATACCTGTCACAGGGGCAGACTTCGGTGTTGGGTGCCTTATCTCTTATTCTCACAGGTGTGGGTTCAAGTATGAAGAGGGTGAAGTATTCGGGCGCGCCGGACTCTACGAAATAATCGCCTGCATGCTTGTTCAAACTCGTAAATAAACTGAAATTCCACATCAACGATGCATAAACTTGACTATACATGGAAATAATTAAATACTCACGTGGTGTATTCGATGATTAAGTTTTGTCACAGTAGAATAACCTGATAATAATATTATAAAGGAGAATCAACATGAAAGAACAACAACCACTCAACCTTGATAAATGTAAAGAACTTGGAAAATTGGAAATGACAACAGAAGTTGTATATACACTAAATGGCATGGGGCTATTAGCTTTTTTTGCGTTTGGATTTTTTTTCACGTCACTGTATGCACTATTTACCGGGAACATTGGCTTTAATTACACGGGCGGAACAATTTTTATTTCAGTAGCTCTCTTCATTGGTACATTCGTACTGCACGAACTCATCCATGGCGTATTTATGTCAAAATACGGTGGCAAGCCGAGTTATGGTGCCGGTATTGCACATTATATTCTCCCCTATTTTTACGCCACTACAAAAACTATTTTTACACGCAACCAGTTCATAGTGATCGCTATTGCGCCGTTGGTTGTGATCTCCCTGGTTGTTATCGGGATCATGGCTGCTTTCCCATCGATTGCGCACTGGATGATCATACCGTTTGTAATAAATGGTTCCGGAGCAATAGGCGATCTGTGGGTGACACGTAACATACTGAGATATCCGAAACATGTATTGCTGGAAGATCAAAAAACCGGGGTGATAATTTATGGCAAAGAAACTGATAAACCCATGGATATGTCTACAACCGGATTTGGCTCAGGATTTGCTAAAGTATTCATACTCAGTATTCTTGCAACGGGATTTCTAATGACCATAGCGCCAATGATTCTGCATACTTTAGGAGTTGAATCATTTATAATCGGACCCACGAATAGTATTTTCACGATTTATGAATATCATAGCATAGGAGAAGGTTTCGGTTTCAGTTTCTTCCCCACGTCAATATTAGCCACAAGCGTGATTGTCGGGTTGGTTTACGGGATTATCAATGCAGGTAGGCCGGGAAAGCATGTTATGACGGGATAGTGATATCGGACCTTTGATTGTAAAAAATTCGAAAGTAAGATGAAGACAGGAAAGCCGGCCATGAATCACTGCAAAAAGTAGCAAAAATAACATGAAGGTAATTTAGTTACAATTGAGGAGAGATGTTAAAATGATAAGAGATAATAAATTGGAGCAAGAAAACAGAATTACCAAATGGATTTACCATACTATTCCCTTTGCAGTGTTATTTCTGTTATGGGAAGTACTGGCAAGAGTGATCCACCAGCCCTACATCCTCCCCCCGTTCTCTACTGTTGCTGCCTCTGCACTTTCGCTGTCTTTGGCTGATGACCTCGCAAGCACGCTGGCATTCTCCCTGCTGGGGCTGTTGATAACATTACTGGCAGGTCTGCCGTTGGGATTGGTCATCCAGAGGTCAAATAAAGCAAAATGGACACTTGAACCCTTTATCTGGTTCCTGTTATTTGCAATCGGAATCGGAACTACAAGTCTTGCACCCATCTTGATCTTGATGTTTGGTCTTACACAACTTACTGTCCTCATACAATCGATCATTGTACCCATACTTGTGGTCGCTCTCATATCAGGGCACGGTTCCATGCATTTAGCCATAAGGTTGGGATTTTTAATGTGCCTGTCCTTCCGGTTTATGGGTGAGATGATATATAGAACAACTATTATGGGAATGGGATACCAGTTTTCAATGTTTTGTGATCTGCATAATGTTGAGATGATGCATGCAATCATGCTACTTATGGGATTTACAGGTCTTTTCATTGACAGGGTGCTTCTAAAGTACGCCGGAAATTTGATAAAGAAGAAAGAGAGTAGCGGAGAAATTGCATATGGGAATCATCAATAAGAGAAGATATCCTGGTCTTTCAGGGTGAAAGAAAATGAATCCATTACTTAGACTTGCTGCTCTTGTTACGGTTTTATCATTTGTCATTAGCGTGGGCGCATTTATTATTCCCCTTATGCTGGACCCTTTTGAAAGTCAGCACGTGGATGCGAACAATGTCACAGAACTGGAGGACGGCTTTTTGCTGGAATATGAACTGCCCAACTCTTCATCTGAGTTTTCAAGTGCCTCGCTATTTGTGTATTCCGGCAACAAAACCGTCGACGCTTATTACTTTCATGATGGTGTACAGGAACCACTGACCACTGGTGAGCCGTATGAGATAAGGATTCTATCGGGAAATCTGAGTGATCATGAAGATATCGGGACTGCCTGGTGCTATCTCTTTGATGCAACGGATGCTGTTGTGGATTCGTACGATGCGGGAAGAATTACTTTTATAGTGGAAATGAATAAAAGTGCACTTCTTCACCCATATACAGAAACACAAACAGATGGGAAATCATATCCTGAGATGTCATTTACATACTGGAAGCCCTCAACATCCCTGTATACAAGTCTCTCATGTTTTTCCCTGTCGCTGTTTATCCTGTCTGCCATTATGACCCTGGTCCTGGCTGTTTTGATGCGTAAATACCCGGATAGTCAAAAGTGAAATGGAAAATGGATCCGGGGGGAGCACAAGGGTGGACTATATGTGTGGTGGATGGTAATATGTGTGTGCCAATTTGTCGATTTATCGAAACATTTAAGTAATAGTATTATCTATTCAATTATTAAATTGAGTGATTTTTATCAAATGAGGAATACAGAAAACATCAGGTCAGATATCAAAAATGCTGAGTCATATATCAAGGTAGAGGGGGAATATTATATATTCCGTGTCGGTCTTGTGGGTTGAGATATTACTTGCATATGCCGGGATTTCAGGAGGTATTTAATGCGCAGTATATTGATATTGTCAGTTCTGTTAACAGCCCTGGTACTTGCAGGTACCGGATGTGCGGCTGCAGCACCGCCCCAGGAGGTATGGAATAAGAC
The DNA here is from genome assembly GCA_030610815.1 of Methanosarcinales archaeon. Lineage (GTDB taxonomy): Archaea > Halobacteriota > Methanosarcinia > Methanosarcinales > Methanocomedenaceae > Methanocomedens_A. The sequence goes on along the minus strand of JAUWRA010000112.1, from coordinate 4,693 downwards.
CTACGGAGGAGCCGGAGATGAATGGTCTTATTTAGTCTTGCAAACCGCTGATGGTGGTTATTTCATCGCAGGAAGGACCATAATTTGCAACGAATGCCCCACAGATGTATGGTTTGTGAAAACCGATTCAAACGGAAATGAAGAGTGGAACGGGACATTTGGAAAAACCCGCACTGATTGGGTAGATTATATTATTCAGACATCTGATGGGAGTTATATAGTAGCTGGAACAGCCCAATCCTGGCTATATGGAATTGAAAAATCGGAGTTCTGGGTGATAAAAATTGATAGTAATGGAGATGAACAGTGGAACAGGACCTATGGAGAAGGTGTAATCGAATGGGAAAAATTTGTCAGCCAGACCTCAGATGGCGGTTATTTGCTTGGAATATCTACCAGTCCATGTGACGATTGTCCTGATAACATCTTGCTGGCAAAAATAAATCCTGATGGTGTAGAGCAATGGAGCAGGACAATTGGAGGATATGAGGACGACAGGCTGATGTATACAGACCAGACATCTGATGGTGGTTTTATTATTGTAAGAATCAATGGAACACTTCCTGATTACGATAAATGGATAGAAAAAATTGATGCCAACGGCACAATACAATGGAGTAAGTTTCTTGGAGAAGGTTCTGTTTCTCAGGTACAAAGGACCTCGGACGGCGGTTACATCATTGCAGCAAGAAGTACATATTACACGAGGCATTCAGATCTGATGTTGATAAGGACTGATTCTGAAGGAAATAAACAATGGAACAAGACCTTTAGTGGAACTTTGAGCTGGGGTGTAAATTCCATCCTGGAGACGTGGGATGGCGGTTTTATCATGGGTGGTGCTACTTATTCTTTCGGTGTTGACCACTCTGATTTCTGGGTTATGAAGATTGATCCCAGAGGGGAAGAGCAGTGGAAATGGACTCTTATTGGAATACACCACAAATGGATTGACTCTGTCCACCAGACAAATGATGGCGGGTTTATTGCTGGCGGAAAAATATTTGGTACTACGTACGCTCTTATGAAATTTGATCCGGACGGGAACCTGCAGTGGAACAAAGAATATGGAGATATAGAATATTTTCAACTAACTTCTGATGGAGGATATATTCTTGCAGGAGATAAAGAGGATGATTTCTGGCTGATTAAAATGAGAGAAGAAGCAGTTCTTGCTGCTTTATTTTCATACAATCCCAAATATCCCGGTGTAGCTCAAACTATTGTATTTGATGCCACTCCAAGCTTTTACCAGAGTGGGAACATCACTATTTACCAGTGGGATTTCGGAGACGGGAACATAACTACCACTACTGAAGGAACAATCACTCATTCCTATACATTGGATGGAAATTATACTGTGAATTTAACAGTTCACGGAAATGATAATCTGGTAAACTCCACCACCAAGGAAGTAATAGTTCAAAAGACAGCACCGCCTGACGTGGAATGGATGCAGACATTAGGTGGTAATAGATATAAAAGTGCTTATTGCGTGAGGCAAACTTTGGATGGCGGATATATTGTTGCCGGAAATATTATATCTTCTGGTGCCGGAGAAGTTGATCTCTGGCTGTTGAAAACTTATTCGGATGGAACTGAACAGTGGAACAGGACATATTGTGGGACCGGCTCTGATAGCGGATATTCTATCCAGCAGACTTCTGATGGCGGCTATATCGTTGCAGGAGATACAGGATCGTACAGTATTGGAATATCTGATTTCTGGCTTGTTAAAATAAATCCGGATGGAGATGAGCAGTGGAATAAGACCTTTGGAGGAACTGACATTGAAGGTGCAAATTTTGTACACCAGACCCGGGACGGCGGATATATCGTTGGAGGAAATAAAGTAAATAATTCAGGGATTTCTATGTACTGGCTGGTGAAAACCGATTCCAGTGGAAATGAGGAGTGGAACAGGACCATCGGGAATGAACGGGGTGACTGGGTTGAAGACATGGAGCAAACTTCAGATGGGGGTTATATTCTGGCAGGAACAAAAATTGATTACAGTGTTGGAAGGCGTAATCTCTGGCTGATTAAAATCGATTCCAGTGGAAACGAACAATGGAACAGGACCCTTGGAGGAATAGAGAGAATTCTGGTGAGGGCTGTCCTGGAATCTTCTGATGGTAGTTTCATTATTGCAGGTGAAACAGGCTCATATTATGGTGATAATCCGGTTGGAATTATGCTGGTAAAAGCAAATGCAAACGGATACGAAGAGTGGAACAGGACCTTCACAGGAATCGATTATTATACACCAAACTCTGTTGTGCAGACCTCGGACGGGGGCTACATCATAGCAGGAATTAAAGAAACACGGGAGGATGATGCCTATTACGGAGATATTTCTGATGTATGGCTGGTAAAAACCGGTTCAAACGGAAATATTCAATGGTACAACGGCCTGGGTGGGACTGGCATTGACCGGGTAGAGTTCATCCAGCAGACCTCTGATGGCGGCTATATCTTTGCAGGAAGTACCAGTTCTTACAACAGAGGTAACACTGAATTCTGGCTGGTAAAACTTGAAAGTGACCAAATTGAACCGGATGAAGTTTCAACACAGTCAGGGGCAATACCTGAAAAACCCATACCAGGGTTCGGACTTTGGGCAGTTGTTGTGTCTGTGGTTATTGTATTATTTCGAAAGAGGAAAACATCAGGTGGGAGGTAGATTTCAAATGAATAGCAACGATGGAAAGGTAACATGGAAAGTAACAATTCCGATTTCATTGATGTGTATCTTATATTTAGTCACATTTATCATCCCGGCACATGCAGCAGCAGGGGATCTGATACTGGATACTGATATCTACCTCCACTATCCCCATTTTTGTAATGCAGAAAATTTTTCGGAAAGCTCCACATTGCTAAAAGAAGGATATTCAATATCTCTGGATGGGATGAGGTGGGTTAAAGCCAGCAAGGGCAAGGAAATATGTGTTACAAATTATTCCATAGTTAAAAACGGAGACGTTGTAAAAAGGATAAGAGTGATTGGGAATGATTATTTCTGTTATAACAAAACCATAGACGGTAAGGAATACACAATAATCGAGGCAAGCGTTGATTCAATATTTGTTGGTATAGGAACAGACATTGCCAAGCTCAAACCTTTTCGTCAATATTCCGACGGTTCGGTTATAGTGGAACCGGATTTTATCACTGCCAGTTTGAATCCATATACAAATGAGACTCCTCATGAAGAGTGGAACCAGTCATTCGGGGGAGTGTATGATGACTTTGGGCGCTATGGACAGTCTGTCCGGCAGACCCGTGATGGCGGATATATCATTGTCGGATCGATAAGGTCGTACACACCAGGCATGGGTTCTATGTATTATTATGCCCATCTCATAAAGACAGATACAAACGGGAATGAACAGTGGAACAGGACTTTCGAAGATATTGGTCTTAAAAATGCTTATTCTGTCCAGCAGACCTCTGATGGTGGCTATATATTTACAAGTGCTGTAGATTCATACCGCACCTGGCGTGGGGAAACCAATCCCGTGTTGGTGAAAACAGACTTTAATGGAAGTATAGAATGGCATAAGACCATTGGAGCAAGAGGCAATAACTATGTCATGTCTGTCCGCCAGACCCATGATGGCGGATATATCCTTACTGGCAAGTATTCGGCATGGCTCATCAAGACAGATGAAAATGGTAGTGAGCAGTGGAATGAAACATTCGCGGTACCTAAACCTTACAATGCCTGTTCTGTTTGGCAGACCCCCAATGGCGGCTATATACTTACAAGCGGGACCGACCTATATGGTGCAGGCAGTACCGATGCATGGGTCATCAAGACCGATGTAAATGGTAAACAAGAGTGGAACAAGACATTCGGGTCGGATTTTTTTGATACGGTGTATTCTATTGAGCAGACCCATGATGGTGGTTATCTACTTGCAGGCAGCAAAGGCTCGTCTGAGACTGGCTATTGTGCATGTCTGGTCAAAACCGATGCAAATGGCAGTGAGCAATGGAACAGGACGATCGGGCCAGGCTTAATTGCCAGGATTTCTTCAATCTGTCAGAGCATGGATGGCGGATATGTTCTGGCAGGCAAGATCGACACAGCTAAGAATCCTGAATTAAAGGGACAGATCCTTTACGATGATGATGATGCCTGGCTCTTCAAGACAGATGCCAACGGCAACCTGGAGTGGAGCAAGACATTTGGGGGACTGAAGAATGATGAGGCCGGGTTTGTCGAGCAGACATCGGATGGCGGATACATAATTGCAGGAATTACAGAATCATATGGAGCAGGCGGCAGTGATCTCTGGCTGGTAAAGGTTGCAGGCATGGAGGTCGATACTGCACAATCAGAGGTTCAAACATCTGATATTAATCGCACAGAGGACATCCCATCACCACCTGGCAAATCTATACCCGGTTTTGAATTTCCAGGGGCAGTATTTTCAGTGTTAGTAACACTTTTTTCAAAAATCAGATGGTGTAAGGGTGGTAGATAAAATGGCACTAAAGGAAAAAATATTGATCTTTGCAGTCATGCTGACAGTCCTGGTACTTACAGGCACAGGATATGCAATGGCTTCTCCACCTGCTGAGGAATGGAACCGGACCTATGAAATAAGCGGCATAACCAGTGTTGAGAGTTTACAGCAGACAGCAGACTCCGGTTACATAATTGCCGGAAATACGAGATCAAATG
>JAUWRA010000071.1 GCA_030610815.1 Methanosarcinales archaeon | reverse complement strand
TCTTGGACGCTGTTCTCGATTATGCGGAGATTGATGCAGGTCTTATGGAGCTATTCGAAGTGTATCAAAGTCAAGCGCTTGACCCGAATGTTAATCGCAAGAGGTTAATGGACCAATGGAGGGCTTAACCGATCACCAATGGATCGCAATCATACACCACCACAAAGGCGAGTACGATCAGGCGCTGGCAAAGTATCAACAATCAATGGAGATCAAGGAAAAACTGGGGGACCAGAGAGGAATAGCATATACTGCCGCTCAGATGAGTTTATTGTATTTTAATATTGGCAAGAAAGAAAACGCTATAGATTATACTCAAAAGGCTCTTGAAATCTTTGAAAACATCGGACTGGACAATGAAGCCATGAGAGCAAGAGCTCAGCTGGAGGAAATACGGGAATCCTAATTAAAAAGGGGATGATAGAATTAAGTCCACGTATGGAGCCCGCAGGGCTTCATACGTGTGCGGCCCGCTACTGGCCAGAGTAGCTGTGCCTGAGTAGAAGTAGAAAGTGGGCCCGCGGAGATTCGAACTCCGGACCTCCGCCGTGTGAAGGCGACGTCATAACCGACTAGACCACGAGCCCACTAATGCTTTATCCTAAAATAACATTGGCTCTAATATTACCAATATAAGATAAGACTATCGCAAACACGCGATAGTCCTTTCGCTCGATCATAAATCCTGCTTTGTCCTCTGGTATATCCTGGCCTGGAACCCGTGATACTTGGCAACACCCTCCGCATCCTTCTGGTCGATAGACGATTCATCAAAAGACACCAGGCCAGAGGAATATAATGCACAGGGTGAGCTCCTGGCAACCACGTTCGCACTTCCCTTGTACAACCTCACCTTCACAGTTCCCTTCACACGCTCCTGTGTAGAATCAATAAAAGCATTCAGGTCATTGTACAGCGGCTCATCCACCAGCCCCATATATGCAAGCTTTGACCATTCATCATCCACCCTGGCCTTAAAACTCAATTCACGCCTGGTAAGCACCAGCCGCTCAAGGTCGCCATGGGCAGTCAGCAGTATGGTAGCTGCAGGGTGTTCGTAGTTCTCCCTTGCCTTAAGGCCCAGCACCCTGTCCTCTATCATATCTGTCCTGCCCACACCATGCCTGCCGCCTATGAGGTTCAGTTCGGTTATCAGCGAAACGCCATCCATAGATGTACCGTTCAAGGATACCGGGACACCGCCTTCGAACCCTATCTCGATGATCTCGGCTTCCGGTCCATTCTCAGGAGACCGGGTCCACTCAAATATCTCCTCAGGCGGAATAAAATCAGGTTCTTCCAGTTTTCCGCCCTCGATACTGCGACTCCATATATTCTCATCAATACTCCATGGCTTCTCCTTGGTCACAGAAACCGGGATACCATGCTCTTTTGCATAATCGATCTCCCATTCCCGGGTCAGGTTCATATCCCTCATAGGTGCCAGTACATCCAGGTCAGACGACCGGAACACAGCTTCGAACCTCAACTGGTCATTGCCCTTGCCAGTACAGCCATGGGCCAGTGCCCCGGCACCTTCAGCCAAAGCCACTTCCAGCACCTTCTTTGCAATAAGCGGCCTTGCAATGGCAGTTCCCAGTACATACCCCTCATAATTCCCATTAGCCTTGATAAGAGGGAAAATATAATCCTTTACAAATTCGGCTTTGACATCAATGGTAAAATTTTTATCACTGATCAATTCAGCCTTTTCTTCAGCATTTTTTATATCTTCCTCTGGCTGGCCTACATCCACGATCACTGTGATAACATGATCCATATCATAATGCTCTTTAAGGATTGGTATGCATACAGATGTGTCAAGTCCGCCTGAATAGGCTAATACCACTTTTTTTTCCATTTTTAATCAATTCCTTTTTTTTATTATTATTTTACGGAAATATAACTTTCATCCTTCGAATAATATATAAGATATTTGAGTTATCTATAACTATTGTAACATAATAATAATCTTATCAAGATATTCAAATGGATGGCGGCATAATAAATGGTATTTGGTTCTCCTAAAAAACATGTAGCTAATTCAATAAAAAAAATAAGGAAAGGGCATGGCAGCCAGAAAGTTGTCAGATCATTAAACAAAACCCTTACCGAGCATCCCGAGCTCATGGAAGATGCGGTCTACCAACTGGTGGAGATTATCCAGACAGATAAGGTTGAGAATTTCATTTATGCAATTGAAGTCATGTTAAATATTGCTGAAGTTGAGCCTGACCTGTTAGCAAACTCATCTGATGCAATCATCAGGATACTTGAATTTCCAGAGGACAGTCTTGATATAAATTATATGCTGAAAACGATGGATATTTTGGGTATGATTGCCTCGCACCATCCAGAACTGATGCAGCCATCTGTGAAAATATTTCTACATAAACTGAACAATTCCAATACACATATACGTTCAGCTTCATTTTATATTCTGGATCTAATAGCAAAACCACATCCCGAATACTTTTCAAATTATACCCTGGATTTAATTAGAAGTCTTCACGGTTTGCATATCGATGAACGACTGTATGCAACCAGGCTGATAGGAGATGTCGGAAGGATATCACCTAATTTAATTGATGAATCGCGTGAAGTGTTGAGTGATCTTGCATACAAACATCCGGATACAACGGTCAGGCAGGAAGCCCATGATGTACTAAAGAAGTTTGAAGTCGAAGATAAGGTCACAACTGAAGAACCGGAAGAGGAACCGCTTGAATTTGTAAAGGATTTTATAAGTTTAATTGATATTAAAACTGAAAGTAATGATTTTGGAGAACTGGCTGATGTCCTGGCAGAAAGTATTCAAGGGATTGATTTTGAAGAGTCTGCCGCTGAACTGCTAAAATCGCTTGGAATGGACCATCTCATTGTCAAACCTGTTAACAAAGGATCTGAACCGGAACCTATAGAACAGGAAGAAGAGGTTCTTGAAGACGAGGTTTCTGGAGAAGAAAAAGCTGATATCGAAACTGATACATTGACTGTTAAGGATATTATTAAACCAGATCTAAAAGAAACCAAATATATTGAAAAAACACAGGAAGAACCTATCCTTAAAAAGTTGCCGCCAAAACCAGTAATTAAAAATAAGAAAACGCCAGAACATGCAATAAAACGCATCGGACAGCTTGTAACAGACCCAAATCTCATAGCGCGATTATCGGATGTTAAGGGCATTGATGAGAAGAAAGAGGAGGGGGCACAAGAATCTGACATTTCCCCTGTGGCAAATGCAGGAACACAAGAAGAGCTCAAAGCAGATGAACCCATTTTTGATGATATTACCCTAGATATGATAAATACAGTTTTCGAAGAACTTTCAAATGAAGATTGGATAATTAATGTGGGTCTGGCAACTAAGGATGGAACACTTATTTCTGCCATTAACCCGGATTCCATGGACAAAAGTGTTCTTAAAAAAATGTGTGATATGCTCTCTTCTGAAGAAACATCTCCAAAAAAAGAGGGTTTCAGAAACCGGGTAAGTATAGAACACCCGGATAAACTCCTGGTGGCCTTGTGCATAGGTAATAAATACAACTTGACAATCTTCGCAGTACCTGATGTACAATTTGGAGTCGTACTTTACCAGCTTAACAGGACAGCTGATAAATTGGAACAGATATTACAATAGCGTTAATTTTCATGATGTTTTGGCTTTTCATTGTAATACAGGAACAAAATCCTCGCTAACGCTCGGATTTTCTTGAGTATATCAAGTTATACCTGATGTACTGTAAAAAGAAAAAAAATGAGCGCCTCTCCGACGCCCTGGTTATTGCATTTATTTTGCAATATCGAAATTCTCTTTTACGATCTTCAATGCACAGTAATCGCCACACATGGTGCATGCCTCGGTATCTTCCGGTGCCCTGCTGTTCCTGATATGCCTGGCATGTTCAGGGTCGATGGCAAGTTCATACATCTTTTCCCAGTCCAGGTCACGGCGCGCCCTGCCCATTGCAAGGTCCTGGTCGCGCTTGCCCAGCTTTATCATATCACCGATATGTGCTGCTATACGGGATGTGATCACGCCCGTCCTCACATCCTCCACGTTGGGCAGTGCCAGATGTTCCGCAGGTGTTACGTAGCATAGGAAATCGCACCCTGCCGCACTTGATATGGATGCACCGATCGCGGTCACGATATGGTCGTACCCGGGTGCAATATCAGATACCAGCGGACCCAGCATGTAGAATGGTTTGTCGCCACTCAATCGTTTCATTAACTGCACATTGGTCTTTATCTCGTCTATGGGTACGTGTCCCGGACCCTCAACTATGACCTGCACGCCAGCATCATGGGCCCTGTCTGATAGCTCTGAGTTCATGACCAGTTCCTGGATCTGCGCCCTGTCTGTAGCATCATGCACTGCAGCAGCCCGCATGCCGTTGCCCATGCTCAGGGTGACCTCATGCTCTTTCATTATCTCAAGCAGGTAGTCGAACTCACTGTACAGGGGGTTCTCTTTTTCATTGTGGACCATCCAGGCGGTCATGAATGCGCCGCCTCTGGAACACAGCCCGCCGTAGCGTCCCTGTATTTTAAGCCGTTCCATGGTAATAAGGTTGATACCTGTATGTATGGCCATGAAATTCGTGCCCAGTTTTGCCTGGTCTTCTGTGGCCTTGAATAGTTCATCCTCTTTCATGTCCACTACTGAGCCGTATTTTATTGCAGCCTCGATAAATGCCTGGTACAGAGGCACACAACCGACAGACAGTGACGTGGCTTCGATAACCCGCCTCCTTATTTCAAGGAAGTCGCCGCCAGTGGATAGTTCCATCAATGTGTCAGCTCCGGCAGCTTCTGCTACTTTTGCTTTCTCTACTTCCATTTCAATATCCATGATATCCGAGGATGTGCCGATGGAGGCGTTGACCTTGGTGGTCAGGCCTTTGCCTATGCCGCAGTGCTTGATCTCTCGGTATGGGGTTACCGGGATCACTATTCTTCCTGATGCCACGCCTCTTCGCACGAAGTCTGGCTCGACGCCCTCAACTGCAGCCACTGTTTTCATCTCTTCTGTAATATTGCCTTTTTGTGCTTCTTCGATTATACTCATGTATGATGCTCCATATTGGATTTTTATCGGTTGCTTTTAACACTGCTAACCCATATAATATTTTTTAAAAAGTTAATTTGAGTTCAAATCAAGTAAACTTGATTTAATACAAGTCTGTTTGAAAAGATGGTGCAGATAATCCTTTTTTTAATCTGGATGTAATCCATGCACCCTGAAGTTCTGCTCACCCTTAACTCCCCCTGGCGGCAGTATCATAGCAATCCTGTCAGCCGACGCAATCGATTTCATCATCACCATATCTATTTTATTATGCCATTGCCAATTTTCTCAATTAAAAACGTGCAAAACCGTTAAGTATACGATATAATAAATTGTAATAACAAACTATGAAGACCATATCAGTACGGCTGCCAGAGCAATATATCCATGATATTGAAGAAGCAGCCGGGCAGGAACTTATAGACAAAGGCACCATGCTTCGTAAGCTCATAGGGAACGGTTTGAGGGAGTACCGCATTAAAAAAGCATTTGAATCCTATTCAGAGGGCAGGATATCCCTGTGGAGGGCAGCAGGCAAGGCAGGAATTACCTACAGGGCAGCCCTTGAGGAACTGAAGGTACGAAATATTCTGTTCAGGTATGAAAAAGAGGACCTGGACGTGGACATCCAATGGGCGCTGCAGGAGAAATGACAGTTAGCAATTCGGGTCCGTTGATCCACCTTGCTATGATTGGCAGGTTGGACCTTTTAAAGCTACTTTTCGGCAGGGTGGTTATTCCCCGTACTGTCAGGATGGAAGTCGTGGACAGGGGAAAGGAAGAGGGTAAGGCGGATGCTTTTCTGATAGAGGGGGAGATTGAGAACGGATGGATTGTTGTTGAAGACCCTGGTGATAGTGCAGAAGATATCGCAGACAGTGCAGGGATAGATGCGGGAGAGGCTGAGGCTATTATGCTGGCAAGAAGCAGGCAGTGCCCGGTCCTGGTTGACGACCTGGCTGCCAGGAGGTTTGCTGCCGGGCTGGGGCTGGAGGTTACAGGTTCTATTGGTGTGGTGGTCAGGGCGGTAAAAGTTGGGTTAATATCCAGGGATGAGGGGCTGGATGCTTTAGATAAACTGGCACTGGTTATGTGGCTGAGTGTGGGTGTTTATGAGGATGTGCGGAAGGTTGTTGAGGGGTTATAATTGAAAAAGCGAGTTCTTATGGATTGTGAGCACGACAGCGAACTAAAAGCTGCTGCCAAACTCTACAAAGAAGGAAAGATAACAATAAGGGAAGCCGCTTATATTACAGGAATTCCCCTTCGGGGTATCCTTCACGAATTTGGCAAAATGGGCATCTGCATCAGGTATGGTGAAGACGAACTCAAAGAGGATATTGAATGAAGTTTTAACTGATTCCAGAAATTTTATATTTTCACCCTCTACTCCCCCGGCGGCAGCATCATAGCGATCATGTCAGCCGCCGTAATCGATTTCACCAGTGTTTAGATGCTGTCCAGTTATTTAAAATCCAAATGAAAAGGAGACGAATTGGAGCTTTAAATCAAAATAAGCAAGAGATTGGTTACTGACAGTAATTATTGGACTGCCTCTCTAGTCTGACACTTAATCAACATTTGTTATCAATATTGATAACAAATGCTCAATCATGATATTTAAACCTAGTTCAAAAAATCATTATTATACTCTGACCTGATACTACATATGATAAACAAATTGGTAAAGCATGTCCTACAAAATAATAATCTCAAATAAAATCGAGAAATTAATCGATAAAAGGTGTGATGGACACTTAAAGAGACGGTTATTTAAAAAATTATTGAAACTTGAGAATACTCCCAGATCATACGCAAAACCCTTACGTTCTCCACTTGATGGCATATGGGAAATTTATTTTGAAAAACGGTGGAGAATTTTATTTGAAATAGATGAGGAAACTAAATCAATAATTGTCGTGGGATTTAAGCATAAAGATGAGATGAAATGACGTCTATAATTCTTCATCCATAAGCTCTCGAAGTTCTTTATATCGTCCAGCTTTGAAATCTTCTCTGCTTTCTTCAATCTGTCGTAAAAGTTCTGGGTCAGACATTACCTCTAGAGTGGATTTCATAGATTCGTATTCATCACTCGAAATGGTAACCCAGTTTGCTTTATGTTCTCCAAAAGATTTTACATCACTGGACATTTAGATTAATTATTACTACACATTGTATATATATTGTTTTGCCGGACAGCACGATAGATTCACCTCTTCCTCACCCCCGACTCCCCCGGCGGCAGCATCATAGCTATCCTGTCAGGCGAAGCGATCGACTTCACCAGCTGCCTATCCCCAACCTCATCCACCAGCATCTTGTAAACCTTCTTCGCAATATCGCTCTGGTTGAACCCACCCGGCTCCACCTCGACCACATACTGCGCCAGCCTTCGCACAACCCCGGGCGGCCCGCCCACAAGCCTCACAGCACCTTCCAGCTGGATACCCACCGCCGCACCCACCAGGGCAGTCATATAATTTCGCTTGCCCCTGATAATGAACGAACCCCTGGGCACGAACTCACCACTCTCAGGAGTCTTGGACACCTGCTCGGGAGTCACCCAGTAACAGTCACCATCAGCCCGGCCTGACTTCCACACACCCGAGTTCGAGACCACAAACATAGCAGCCTCATCAAGCGTGGTCTGCGGTACTTCCTTACCCTCCGTCTTGACGATAACCACAGGCGAACCCGGCGCTTCAGTATGGAAAAAGATATCCCGCTTTTCCATATACTTCTTAACCACTTCCTCATTAGTGCCCGCATCCCTGCCACCTATAACCAAAAACCCATCAGAGGACTCGAACCACCTGAACTTATCATACCAGCGGGGTTTCACCTTGACCTTACCCTTCAACTGCCTGGTGCGCACAGGTTCCTGCTCCTTCCTGATAAGTTCCTCAGTATGGAGTATGGCACGCCTGGCACCGGAACTTTTGCCTGCCACCTTCTTTGCCTTATCATAATATACCTGGGCATTCTGTGGCACTGTCAACTTGATATCCACATCCACATTCTTACCGTCCAGTTCCACTGAAAGTTTCCCTGTACTGGGATCAATAGATCTGATCATCTTAGCCTGCGGAATCTCTGCACCCTTCAGCCTGCTTCGTATCTCATCCCAGCCCATCCGCTGCCTTGCCTTAGTGATGATATTTAATATCTCCTCTACAGGCTGGTAATGGGCATACAGCAGCTCTCCCTTTTCTTTAAACCCGGCTGCTTGCTTCGTGAACTTCTCGATAGCCTGCTGCTGCTGTCTTAGCCTCCTCTCAAGCACACCTTCCTTTTTCTGCTCCACTGCCACTTTTTGGGCTGCAACCTCGATACCTGCACTGAAATATTCATCAAGGGCCTCGTTAAAACTATCCAGCTTTTGAATATCAAGACCTTGGTACCGCATAAGTCCGAACGGAAGCACATCAATGTTCTTACCGTCCTTTACCACCACCTGTGGCTCAAGTTTACCTCCGGATATCGGTCCGAAAACCTTGCCCATCGCCGCATGCAGCCCCTCAGTATCCAACATCTTAGAAGCAGGGGTATTCTTGTCAACACCTGAGCGCAGGCACACTTCCTCTGCCAGCACACCACCCATGTTCAACCTGGTGGCCAGCGTCCTCACAACATCGCTGTCCGATTCACTGAATATACTGGTAAGGTCGGCGGGCGATACATCGAGCGGACTCATCTGGAGTGGGGGCAGTTCATATATCTCGCCCCTGCGCAGCGATCGGTCCCTGAAACTAACAGGTTTCATAGGCTGCAGGATCCTGCCCTCGTCATCAGTAAGAATAATATTGCCCCTTGCAAACAGTTCGGAGATCAACCTGGTAGTCACTCCGGCCCTTATAACTTCCAGTTCGATGATCCGGTCGAAGTCATGCTGGGAAACACGCTTTATCCTGCCCCCTGTGATATGTTTGCGAAGCAGCATGGGAAACCCCTGTGGCAACTGGGGGGCAGGGCGAGGATACCGGGTGAGGTTCATCCTCTTGCCAGCCTGTATCACAAGGTTATGCCTGCCCTGCCCGTATATGGTCAGGGTGATCCTTATCTCATCATTATCTGTCTGGTATATCTTTCCTATCTTTGCATCCAGCAGACAGGGTGTACCGCTATTGAACTCGGATACAATGGCAGCCACATCCACACTGGTCATTTCCTCTTTCATGGGGCAGATATTATAGACCATAGACCCATAATCCTTTGCAGGAATAATAGAAACTGTTTTGATAACATATTCCAGATTAAGGGAGAATGACCAGTTTCCAGGATTTTGCCGAAACTTGCCAGCGTATCGAGAACATCCCAGGTTCCCTTGAAATGACGCAGGTAGTGGCGGAATTTTTTTCCAGCGTGGAAGATGATGAGCTTGAGATAGTATCCAGGTTCATTATGGGCCTGGTGTTTCCTGTATGGAGTCCATTGCAGCTTGGTATCGGACCCGGCCTGCTGTATACTTCCCTGTCCAGGGCATCCGGTGTGCCTGTAAAGGGTATCATTGACCTGGTACGCGAGACAGGGGATGTGGGACTGGCGGCCAGGGAAGCACTGACCGGAGCCAAGAAGTCACAATCCACACTGGCTGCTTTCGGGGAAGAGGAATCGGTACTGTCCATACAGGACGTTTTTACAAGATTCTCTGATATTGCCAATACCTCGGGCAAAGGCTCCCAGTCCTCCAGGGCGAGGAACCTACAGTTCCTGTTCGGCAGGGCCACACCAATTGAGGCCGTATACCTGGCACGGCTTTCCATCGAGGAACTGAGGATCGGGGTGGGTGAAGGAATTGTCAGGGATTCAATTGCAAAAGCTTTCGATGTACCAAAAGACGCTGTGGAACGGGGCTATATGCTCACCAATGACCTTGGACTGGTTGTAAAGGAAGCAAAACTTAACGGCACACACGGTCTGGCCGGCCTGGACATGGAACTGGGTCGCCCCATCAGGATGATGCTGGCCCAGATATCCCAGGGTATCGAACCTGCTGTTAATGAAATGGGTTCAGTGGCAGTTGAATGGAAATTCGACGGTGCCAGGGTGCAGATCCATAAGGACGGAGATAAGATCTCTATTTATTCACGTCGCCTTGAAGATGTGACAAACTCCCTTCCAGATATAGTGGAAATGGTACGGGAAGGCATATCAGCGGAATCGGCACTTCTTGACGGGGAAGCCGTGGTATTGGGACCTGATGGTAAGCCCGGAGCCTTCCAGGAGATACTCAAACGGTTCAGGCGCAAGTATGATGTGGATGTGGTGAAGGAACAAATACCTCTGCAATTATATCTGTTCGATATATTATATTTCAATGGTGAGAGCCTGTTTGACAATACCCTGGTGCAGCGAAGACAGCACCTGGTTGAATGTGTGACCCCCTCTGATAACCTGAAGATAGCAGAGCAGGAAATCACTTCGGATGTCAGGGTTATCAATGACATCTACCGTGAAGCCCTGGAAGCGGGTCATGAAGGTGTGATGCTGAAAAACCCGGAATCACTTTATTCTCCTGGCAAGCGCGGGAAGAACTGGCTCAAGATCAAGCCACTTATGGAAACACTGGACCTGGTGGTTATCGGCGGTGAATGGGGTGAAGGACGGCGAGCTAACTTTATTGGATCGTTCCAGCTTGCATGTATTGAGCAGGAATCAGGTGATATTCTATCTCTTGGAAGAGTGGGAACAGGTATAACTGACGATATGCTTGAAGACCTGACAGCACGGTTCAAGGAACTCATTGTAGTTGAGAATGGCAAGGAACTGGAATTCGTGCCACAGGTTGTGTTCGAAGTCGCTTTTGAGGAAATACAGAAAAGCCCTACTTACAATTCAGGTTATGCACTGCGGTTTCCCAGGCTTGTCAGGGTGAGGGATGACAAGAGTCCTGAAGACGCAGATACACTTGATAGGATAGAACAGCTGTATATTAACCAGAAAGTCAGACCTGACAACGCTTCATGATCTTGGTTCCAGCCAATCTGTTTATACTGTGAACTTATTGATAATTTATTAATCCTGCAATTCATTAACAATGTATTCATCCTGTAACTCATTGGTAATTTATTCATCCTGTAATTCATTGATAATTTATTCATCCTGTAACTCATTGGCAATTTATTTATTATGAAAACGGCTATATATCATGTGCATTATTAGAATGATTGTTCGTTTAACAACGAACCAAGAGTCGCATGGTATACTAGGTCTTTTTTTTACTATACTCCCACTCCCACCCCATAAGGCCTTTGTATATCTGTTCTCTTGCATAAAAAACGGGGGGCTTAGGTCCCCTAATTTTTATT
>JAUWRA010000182.1 GCA_030610815.1 Methanosarcinales archaeon | reverse complement strand
ACTTCATACTTCACGATCTAGGGGGATATTGTTCTATCGGCTTATAGAAAAAGCCGTATCAACAGACCCTAATCCATACAAATCTATTATTGGTAGGGGAAAGTGTTTATAGAACGGGAGTTAAGTGGATACCCCACTTTTGATTATTTAAAAAGGTGTTGGATAGTTACATAAATCCATGTAACAAAGATGTAACTATGTCTTATGTTGCCGGTTTGAAAATGAATTCACGTTATGGTAGTCTCATAATCCGCTCCACAAACCCCTTTCGAACACACGCTCAACCTGACCTCGAACAACGCACTGCCCGACTCCCGCAGTCACCGTTATACCCCGTACGAGATGTAACGGGGCCTGTATATAACACATCTTCAGAATTATTCTCTAATTATATGAATATTCCTCCCCACCTCCCACTTTCATTAGAAAAATTTATCCTTCCAGATAATAATATTAGTATAATCTTAAATAAGGGAGTTTTTTAGAAATGACCAGAGTAGAAGTGCTATTGGATGAGAACCGAACATTCCATCCTCCTAAAGATTTAGTTGAACAAAGCAATGTCAAACAGTGGATGGACGCCCATAACATCCCTGATATCGAAACACTTTATAAACGCAGCCAGGACATCGAATGGTTCTGGGGTGAAGTGCAAAAAGACTTAGTAGAGTGGTACTCACCCTACGATAAAGTCCTGGACGATTCCAAAAAACCCTTCTACCACTGGTTCACCAACGCCAAATACAACATCGTCCACGACGCCCTCGACCGCCACATCGGTACACGCACAGAGAACAAGGTGGCCTACATATTCGAATCCGAACAAGGAGATGTGACCAACCTTACATACCTGGACCTGTACCATGAGGTCAACAAGCTGGCCAATGGCCTTAAACAACTGGGTGTGGGCAAAAGCGACAGAGTGGAAATATACATGCCCATGATACCTGCCCTGCCCATAGCCATGCTGGCATGTGCAAAGATCGGTGCAGTACACAGTGTGGTGTTCTCAGGTTACTCTGCCCATGCACTAAAAGACAGGATTATCGATTCAGGTGCAAAGACCCTGATAACTGCTGATGGTTTCTGGAGAAAGGGGAAGGTCATCAACCTAAAAGCACAGGCAGACGAAGGAGTAGAGGGTACAGAGGTCAACAACACAATAGTCTACAAATGGGCAGAATGTGATGTTCAAATGGGAGAACACGACCTGTGGTGGCATGAGTTGACAAGTGACCAGCCATCCGAATGCGCTACCGAGATCATGGATTCGGAAGATCCGCTCTTTATCCTGTACACTTCAGGTACCACAGGTAAGCCAAAAGGCGTTTTGCATGTTCACGGCGGATATGCAGTAGGAATTTCATTCACACTTAAATGGGTTTTTGACCTGAAACCAGATGATATCTGGTGGTGTGCTGCTGATATCGGATGGATCACCGGACACAGCTACATTGTATATGCCCCGTTAATACTTGGCGTGACCTCATTGCTTTATGAAGGTGCACCTGCCCACCCACAGCCAAACAGGTTGTGGGAAATGATCGAACGACACAAAGTAAGTGTACTTTATACCTCACCCACATCCATCAGGATGCATATGCGCTTCGGTGATGAATGGACCCGTAAAAACAACATGGACAGCCTGCGGCTCCTGGGCAGTGTGGGTGAACCCATCAATCCTGAAGCCTGGATATGGTACTATGAGAACATCGGCAAGGGACGGTGCCCGGTAATGGATACCTGGTGGCAGACCGAGACAGGTAGTTTCGTTATTTCCCCGCTGCCCCTGTCGCCCACAAGACCCGGGTCTGCAGGAAGACCATTACCCGGTTTTAGCGCCCTGGTACTTGACCATGATGGCAATCCTGCCATAAATGAAGGGGGCAGTTTGATGATGAACAGTCCCTGGCCCGCCATGCTGCGTACCCTCTACCATGAGTCAGGGAGGTATGAAGATCATTACTGGAACAAAGCTGGAGAATTCATAACAGGGGACATTGCCAGGATAGATAGTGACGGTTATTTCTGGATACAGGGCAGGGGCGATGATGTATTGAACGTATCAGGCCACAGGATAGGCAACTCAGAAGTGGAATCTGCACTGGTCAGCCACCCACATGTCAGTGAAGCAGCAGTGGTAGGCCGTCCCGATGACATAAAAGGTGAGAGCATAACCGCATTTGTGGTGTTAAAGATCGGAGTTGATAACAGTGAAGAACTGTTACAGGAACTAAGGGGACACGTGGCCGAAGAGATCGGGAAGATCGCCAGGCCTGACACGATATACTTTGTCAACGACCTCCCAAAGACCCGAAGCGGTAAGATCATGCGCAGGGTAGTGCGTTCTGCCCTTATATCAAAAGAAGTAGGAGATATCTCCACCCTGTCCAATCCTGAAGCTGTCCATGAAATTGAAGTTGCAGTACAGAACAATAATAAAAACCATGGATAGTATATATTTACCATTGCAGGATTTAGGATTAAATTTGTTTTCAGCAAGTATAAATATTTAAATATTAAACATATTTAGTACTTATGAAACTCTGTCCCAGCGGCATTGCATACCTGGATAAAATATTAGGTGGTGGCATGCCAAAACCATCATTGATCCTTATCGCAGGCAGCGTAGGTGTCGGGAAGACCACCCTGGCATTACAATCATTATCAGCGGCTGCTGCGAACGGTGAAAAAGCACTATATATCCCCCTCACATCCCAGTCACCGGAAAAACTGATGGACTATTTACACAATAACACTTTTTTCAATGATAATATCATTGTCCGTCCTGTCGACCGCTCCACTGCTGAGAAGGACCCACTGACCATACTTCTTGACATAGGTACCATAATGGCTTCTACCAATCCTGACCGGGTAGTGATAAACCCGCTGACTACACTGGGTTTCGGCTTCCCTGTCAGTGAGATACGCCGCTTTTTTTATTCCTTTGATGCAATGCTGCAGGACTGGTCTGCCCAAACACTTGTAACAGGCGAATTGAGCAGGCAGGAAGTCCACAATTCGATCCTGTCCCATATTGTAGACGGTGTGATATACCTGGACCAAAGAACGATCGGGAACAAGACTACCAGGAAGATGGATATAATCAAAATGCGGGGTGGGGGTAAAACATCTGATATTAACCGATCTTATGAGTTCAAGATCGAAACAGAAGGTATCCGTATCTTCCCAAAACTTGAACCTGTAATAAGCAACCGGGAATTAGGCGATCACCAACTGTCAACCGGGGTCAGGGGACTTGACAGCATGATGCATGGAGGGATACCTGCCCAATCCACAGTACTGGTCATAGGGGGACCAGGGACAGGTAAGACACTTCTTGGCCTGCAGTTCATAATGACAGGACTAAAACTAGGTGAACCTGGAATGATCATACTGTTCGAGGAACGCGAGGACCAGTTGATATATGAAGCATCCAGGATGGGCTGGGACCTTAAGGGGTTCATGGATAGTGGCCTGCTTAAGATAAT
>JAUWRA010000155.1 GCA_030610815.1 Methanosarcinales archaeon | reverse complement strand
AGTGCGGTATTCGGCATCATAGGTTTTATCAGCGTCCCTATCAGTTTCATGAGCATCAGGATATGGTCTGCTGCCCATCATCCGACTGTACTGGGTCCGGGCGGCGGCGGAATTACAGGAAGTGCAATAATAATCCCCATGCTCCTGAACATGGCCGCATTTTTCCTGTTGTGTATTTCATTGATAATCTACAAAACAGATAATGTGACTTTACAGGAAGAACTTATAGCAGCCAAACAAAAGAAAGGCGTTTGATTCACCCGGATCCAGGCTGTTGATCTTCCCGGAGATCCCAATCTTTACCCCCATACTTACCCCCATACTTATCCCGATCCTTATCCCCATCCCGTATCAACCATACCACACCCCAGCAGCCAAGTGTCAGGATAAGTGCTGCCAAGCCCACCACATCCACCCTGGGTGTATGCAGGTAGGGGTGGGTCCCGATAATATAGTCAAAATAATCCAGCACTAAGAATACGCCAAGTATCAGCCCCATCATTGTAAACGTGGGCCGTTTCATGTCTTTTACCAGGGTAAGAGCACATAATATCATGCCGATGTGCAGCAAGAACAGCACGGACCTGAACACCCAGGTCCCGGGAGAGAAATAATAGTCAAAATCATATAGCAGCACGAAAAGCGTCCATATGCCTATCTTGTTCAGCCCGATAAATGTGAAAGTGTCGAACAGGTTACTGCGTCTTCCCACCGAATAGGCTGCCAGCACCAGCACATACATCAGGGTAAATACCGGGCTGTCAGGGATCAGCGGCCAGTAATATAAGGGAGATGTCCTCAACTGCCATTCGTAATAATAGAACCCGAAAGCTGTTCCGATAATAGATGCCAGCAATAAAGAATATCTGGTCAATGGATAAGCCTTGAACCTGTGGAAAAATTCTATTATATCCATAATATCCATAGCCACATCTTCCTGTTAATTCCGGTCCAGGGATCTGGCAGGGACACCGCCCACAAAACCTTCAATATCACTGTTGACAAGGGAATGGGCCGAGACCACTGACCCATCTGCAATTGTTACACCAGGCAATATCGTGGTGTTCGCTCCCACCATCACATCCCTGCCAATGACCACAGGACCGGTCACGTATTCCTTTATCAGGAACTCATGGCACAAGATTGTGGTATTGAAGCCGATTATGGTATTGTCACCTATCTCGATAAGCTGCGGGAAAAAAACGTCCATGGTAACCTCAAGTGCTATAGAGACATTACTGCCCACCCGTATCCCCATCATCCGGTATAGCCAGAGCTTCAGGCTGAGGGAGGGGGATATCCTGGCCAGGCGCATAAGAATATTATTGTAGGTCACCCTTGCAGGGGATACTACATGCTTCCAGTGCCACAGCGAATTGTATTTTCCATGTGACGGGAACCGATCCAGTTTTCGGTGTGCCGTAACCCTATACCTCCTTCACTATTTTTCCCCGCCCGGATGGGATGATCTTTAGTGTGCCTCCCTGGAATGCCCGTGTCAGCGGGTCCGTGCCCCGGGTCGCATGAAGCCTGTCAAGGAATACTGCAAGGGATGCGATCTCCGAATGTGGCTGGCTTCCAACTGCCACGTTCCAGTCAGCCACCTGGTAGATATCAGGAGGGACCTTTTCAGCACCTACAACTACCATTACAGACTCTGTGCCTGATATCTCATCCAGTACACCGGGCAGGTTCTGGCCGTACATGGTCAGGTGCACTACCTTGCCGCCTGAGTCCTGCCACTTTCGTAGCTCATGTTTCCACGAATCCACTGACCTGGCAAAGAAATCGCCGCCCCAACGCCCTGTCACTTCATTGATGCTGTTAATAACACCACGGTCGTCCGAGGCAAGGAGCATTCCCGTTGCACCCAGGGCCCGGGCTGTCAGCCCGACATGGGTGGTAACCCGCTGGTCCCGCTCAGGCCGGTGGCCGAGCCTCAGCACTACAATATTCATGTTTTCAATAAAGGCGTGATTAAATATAAATCTGGTCACCGTTGACAGGTGATACCGCATTCACTTCCAGGTTCTGGCTTATCCATGATGCAAAACCCTGGGTATTGTCACCGTGCACGCAAACCACAAGCTGGCAGCCGCCATCCACCTGCTGTGTGACCAGTTCCTTGAGGCTGCTGTCACCACAGTGTGCTGAGAAATCATATAGTTCGATCTGTGCGCTGATCCGGATGGACCTGCCCCTGTCCTCGTAGTATCCCCTTTCCAGTGCCATTCTTCCGTTGGTGCCTTCTACCTGGTACCCTGTGAGCAATATCTTTGACCTGGGGTCGTCATGGATGTGCTTTAGGTAGTACAATACAGGACCCCCGTTCAACATACCTGCGGTGGTCACTATGACACAGGGTTCATCCATTAATCGTGACCGTTCCCTTGGATCCACTGTAAAAGCATCCTTGAAAGCCTTGTCAAGGCGGCCCGGGTCCTTTAGGTATGAAGGATGTTTTTTGAGGAGCTTGTAGACATCCACTCCCATGCCGTCCACATAGGGCCGTATACCGTATTTTTCAAGTATCATGACCACTTCCTGGGTGCGCCCGATAGCAAAGGCAGGTATTATTGCCCATCCTCCGCCTTCCACTGTATCTTTTATTGAATCTGTAAAATCCCGCTCAAGCTTCGACCTTACTGTGTGTTCCGTACCGAAGTAGGTACTTTCCACAATTGCAACATCTGCAACCGGCAGGTTTTCGGCCGGACCAAGCAGGTTGGTGTCCCTGGTGTCTATATCGCCAGTATATAGCAGGCTGCCGATCTTGTTTTCGAGATATATGCTTGACGAACCAGGGATGTGTCCGGCGTCATACAGCATGCCTTCGTAGCCTGAGGCATCAAATCCGGTGCCGTAATCTATTGAATAGGTGTGCAGTTCAAGATCCCTGACATCTTCGATAATAAATGGCAGAACCTGGCCCTTTGCTCTTGCGATCTTCATGGTGTCCCTGGCCAGTAGTGATGCCAGGTCTTTGGTTACTGGTGTCATGAATATGTCCGGCGTCATATCCATGAGGTTGGGTACAACACCGCAGTGGTCCAGGTGACCGTGGGAGACGATGACAGAATCCGGGCGCACGCCACCTACCGGGTATAATGGGGGTTCGGCAGGTTTCATGCCGTAGTCGAGCAGGACATTGTCGTCAAGTAGTATTGCAGAGCGGCCCACTTCACCGCAGCCGCCAAGGAATCGTAGGTTTATGTGTATCGCCTCTGTAATGTATGATTTTGATTATGTGATAGTTAATTTATGTATAGGAAATTATAAACGCATTTCGATATCGATATAGGTAATTTTCTTAGTTTCAATCAAATCCTGTCTGGAAGTTCCACCGGTACGGACCCAGCCACCATCCATTCGAACTCATATTGATCTCAGTGTCATTGAGATATTGGAAATGATACAGTAAAGTGAAGACCAAAAGTCGAAAAAGCATATCTATAAATAAGTAGGAAATAATTACATTTGTAGGAGAAAAGGTTGATTTGTATGATGCAAAGAGTAAAAATCAGAAAAAAAGGACAGTTCACAATCCCAAGCCAATTCCGGAAAAAATCGAACATTAAAGAAGGCAGTGAAGTGTTGATTGAAACGCGGGATGACGAACTTATTATACATCCACTTGTATCGGACCCCATAAAAGAAGGATTTGGCTTATTTGGAAAAGAAAAACTGGACAGCCGTGAACTAAAAATGTTTGCAGAAACATCTCGTGTAATATCCAAAGACAATGATAAATAATCTTGCTGAATTTAAAAATGATGACATTTTCATCGATGCAAACGTATTCATCTATTTCTTCAGATTACATTCAGGGTATAGTAATGCTTGCCAACAGTTCTTTTCGAACCTGGTGGATGGGAAATTTAAAGGATTTACAACCACCTTTGTAATAGAAGAAGTTGCATATATTTTATTGATACGTGCCATAGCAGATGATTTCAACAATCACCCAATCGAAGTCATTCGTGAGAATCCTGAGGTGGTTGGAAAATATACAGATATACTTCACAAGGCCATTAATATCATATTCAGTATCGACAATCTTACTTTTCTAGATACACCTGCTGAATTGCTTTATTCCATGATCGATGGTATGCAGCATGGTCTGCTGACACGGGATGCATTATACCTGGCAGTAATGGACCAGAACCATATACAAAACATTGCAAGTTTTGATACCGATTTTGATCGTGTTGGATATATCATGAGGTGGGGAATTTAACCCCTCAATCTCTCCCGCTCCCCGAACACCTTTTCAATCTCCCGATCAAGCCCCCTGGCATTCTTCATATCACTTTTCCAACCGGTCTCAATGATCTTGCGCAGCTCCCGCGGGTACGGACCCGGCCGCCATCCATTCGAACTCATATTGATCTCAGTGTCATTGAGATATTTGAAAAACCGGAGCAGGCCATTATCGAAGATGATCAAAGGTAGAAGTAGCAGAGTGCTCAGGAAGGACTTTCCCCATTTGAAGGAATGGTGCGGTGACCATCTCTGGGTTTCAAGCTACTACCATGGCTCTGTGGGTGCTGGCTGGGATGTGGTTGGGAAATATATCTCAGCACACAATACATACCATACGAGCATAACAGGAGGTAAATACGGGAAATCGCTATATACAGGCCGGGGATATTTGTCAGGGGTATACCGGTGACGCGCCCTTGGATGGATATCTTGACATTGTGCTCCTCAGTTTGATTAGCTCCCCCCACCAGTCCGCCACACACTTTGCATCACATCCCGCATCACAACCAGCGAATCACGCCACTCCTCTGCTGCAAATAGAGCCATTGCTTGCATGACGCGCTCGTGAATCTTGTGTCGATTCGGCTGTTTGAGGCGCACAATCAGAATGCCGTGGTGGAATTCCTCACGATGCTGCGTAAACCCCTTGTCTGTCGTGATCAACAATCGCCCTTCTTGCTGAGCGATCTCCCAGAGAGCATCATCGGTCATACCCATCTCCGCTGTGCCGCGAATGTCTCGCACGTCGTGCCCCATCTCACGCAGCACCCGAACGGTCATTAATGGTATGTTTTCGTCCACGAAAATCTTCATACTGCACTCGCCAACGCCTCTATGGGCGTAACTTGCTCTTCAGCCAGTGACGCTGCGTAGTCAAGACAAGTAAGAATATCCTTCCGTTCGAGTGAAGGATATTCTTCCAGGAGTTCCTCAATTGTGTCTCCATTGGCCAGCATATGTATGATCTGGTGGACAGGGATACGGGTCCCTTTGATGCAAGCCTGCCCGTGGCAAATCTTTGGATTGATTGAAATACGGGGATACATAACATCACCTCATAAACTTTGATAAGAACATGAAGATAATTGCAGATAACGGTTTTGGTGTATACGAAGTTCCACCAAAGCTTATGGTCGAACTCCGATCATCGTTTACCTCTCTTCACTATTCTTCTGTAATCAACTTGCATCTGATGTCAGTGGCGTGCCTTGAAGCATAAAAAGAGAAAGACAAACAAACAGTTCACAATCCCAAGCCAATTGCAGAAATAATCCAACATTAAAGAGGCA
>JAUWRA010000104.1 GCA_030610815.1 Methanosarcinales archaeon | reverse complement strand
AAACCCTGTGCATATAGATCTCTTATCATTAACCATTCCTCCATTTTTAGCATATTCCACAACCTTTGGTGTTTTCACCAAGATTGGGGGGTGGGGAATTTTAAACCGCCGAAAATGGGGAATTCTTGACCGCCGTTGACACTACCATGTCGTATATTAAAGACGAGCTATTTATTATCTACTGTAAGGTAGGTCACTACCCAAAATTCGCATAAATAAATTTATTCAAACCATTTTTCATGCACCTGACAGGGCACATTCACGGCAATTTATCCTCACACATGAGTAAGCTGGAATCTGCATTATATTGAAGTTGTGAAGGAATTTGTGGATAAAAAGCCGCATACTATGCTCCATCTGGGTGATAGGTGGTGGGATGCATTTTGGGCCTGTGGAGTCTAAAATTGCTTATCTCAACGCTATCGGCCAGCTACCTCCATTACAACGATCAGAACATAATCCATGACGATTGTCTGGCACAAAGGCATATTACTTTTTAAATATTTCGATTAATCGAAAGATATAAGTACTAATAATTATAATTGAAAACCAAACATGTCAAAAAATAGACTGGTTCGTGAATAATTAAACTATCTATGAATGAGGCGAAAATATGGAAGAACAAATTGTTAGTGAATCGTCTGCGGATGGTGACACAGTCATTGATATCATCGATGTAAGGAAAAGTTATCATCGGGGAGGTATGGAAATACCGATCCTTAATGGCATTGACCTAACAGTCAAAACCGGCGAATTCCTTGCCATTATGGGTTCGTCAGGTTCTGGCAAAAGCACATTGATGAACATGATCGGATGCCTTGACAGGCCCACATCGGGACAGATCTTTGTGAAAGGCCAGGACATAAATCAGATATCGGATAATGAGCTTGCGCACCTCAGGGGACGTGAGATCGGGTTCGTATTCCAGACCTTCAATCTGATCCCGAGGTTGACTGCTTACCAGAATGTGGAACTACCAACATTTGCTACTAAAAAGAACGGTACTGATGTCAGTACAAAAGTAAGAGACCTACTGGAACTTGTTGGACTTGAAGACCGTATGGACCACAAGACCACCGAACTTTCAGGCGGACAGTGCCAGAGAGTGGCCATTGCCCGGGCTCTAATAAATGACCCGATGCTGATACTTGCAGATGAGCCGACAGGAAACCTGGATTCAAAGACTACTGATGAGATCATGAAAATGTTCTTAGACCTGCATGACCAGGGCCGGACTATTGTTATGATCACACACGATCCTGAGATTGCAGAATTTGCAGACAGGATA
The DNA here is from genome assembly GCA_030610815.1 of Methanosarcinales archaeon. Classification (GTDB taxonomy): domain Archaea; phylum Halobacteriota; class Methanosarcinia; order Methanosarcinales; family Methanocomedenaceae; genus Methanocomedens_A. The sequence continues at coordinate 8,042 of JAUWRA010000104.1, read as the reverse complement.
GTGCTGGTGAAAGATGGAGTAATAGAAAATAATTGAGGTGAGTAGGAGTGAAAATATCAGGTTCTGCAAATCCCATAAGGATTTTCAAATCCATATCCAACAGAAAAAGGTGATTGCATGAACATTGAAACGGCCAACGTTAGCGACCATGTCGAAATAGAGTATTCGCTTTCAGGTGCTGAAAGTGAAGACACCCTGCTCTTCGTGCATGGACTGGGGAGCAACCTGCGCCAGTTCGAACTTCAGCAGCAATATTTTGCAAAGAATTACCGGGTACTGCTAATATCCCTGCGCGGTCACGGCAACTCATCAGCCCCTGTCAATCCAACCCGGGCTGATTATTCAGTAAGGGAGATGGCCAGGGATGTGCAGGCCCTCCTGGCACATCTGGGTATCAGCAAGGTACATTTTGTGGGTAACTCGATGGGTGGATTAGTTGGCTATGAACTACTGGAGATGGATGAGGGTCTGCTGTCATCACTGACGACTTTCGGCACTACGGCCAGACTTCATTCTTCGCGTTTCACTCTCTGGAGTTTACTTGCAATGCTGCGGTTTTTAGGTCCGAAAGGGATTGCATGGCTTGTCGGCATATCTGCTTCAAAGGATAAGGCTGTACGTGCCCGATTGAAACAGATGTACGAAATGGTATCAAAGGACGCACTTGAGCTGATCACCATGAACATTGCCAATTATGACTATATGGATACAATTTGCAGGCATAACATCCCGATGATGTTGATCAGGGGCTGGCGGGATAAGGGGATTAATAAAAAGCTGGATCCAATGCTGGAAATAATGGAAAAAAAGCCGTACTTCGAACTTGTTGAAATGCCCAATGCCGGGCATTTTGCGAATATGGAAAAACCTTCGGATTTCAATGAGATACTGAAAAGGTTCCTGTTAAAACAATCCATAAGGAATTATCTGTGAGGTAATGGCGGATGAACAAAGGAAGGAATGATCTTATGTTAATCGAAAGGGAAACTCTATTGTTCACGGCACTGACCATGTGTTTAGGGTTATTTGTCATACTGGTTATAGGAATGATCGCTGCATCGTCCTGATGAGCGTAATTGGAGTGTGTGATTGTGGAGATCGGATTCAAGCTGGCAAATAGAACTTATTTGGCACAGTTGTTGTTAATAATTGGAACCGGCATATTTGCTGCCGTTGCACTGGGTTTTATTACCGGATACTTATCACAGGGACAGACCTCGATGTTGAGTTCTTTATCTCTTATTCTCACAGGTGTGGGCTCAAGTATGAAGAGGGTGAAATATCAAAAGGGGTAAGATCGGAAAAAAAGGACCTTAAATGTATTGATGCAAATAATAGTGGTAAATTGTGTCGATTTATTGAATGGTGTAAATAATAATATATCAACTGGTAATTTAATAGATGTTTCGTGGATAGAGGTTGCAGTCTTACTGATGATTGCTGTGCTTTTGCTGGCACTCATTAGCTACCTTACCAGATATCTAAGCAAGGAGTAGATCGTTAAGACAAAAGCGTGAAAAGAGGTGAAATAATATGGAAAGATACATGAATAACAAAACAGAAGGCATAATTGCTATCCTGGCAGCATTCTACGTGTTGTTATCAGCAATGATCGATCACCTGATTTCTGCAGTTATAGCAGTTGGCATACTATCCTGTATTGGAATCTGTAAAGTAAGCCACAAGTGATGTGATGGTGAACATGCGCCAGTTTGAACTGCGGGAGCGTTTCTCTGCAAGGATTACCGCGTGCTACTAACATCCATGCGCGGTCACGGCGGCTCATCCCCCTCTCAATCCAACACGGGTGGAATTAATGATCGACGTCTTGCGCTTCCAGTCGGGACTCGTTCTCTAAAGTCTACACTCCGATCGTTAACAGGGCGCATTCCTCCTCACCTACCAAACTTTGAGTTTTATTGTTAAATATAACACTGTATCACAAAATCTTTTGATTAATCGACATGTTTAAATATATGCAGCGCATGATCGGATATTGACGATATATCATCATGTGTAACAATATGCAATGATATTGGTAAAATAAGTAACAAATTTATTGATTCAATTTGACTGGAGGGTTACGATATGGCAAAATATAAACTATTACTCATGCTGCTCCTGGTAAGTTCATCACTGTTTGTAGCAGGATGTATTGACGAAGATCTCAGTGCTGAGCAGATCGCAGAGAAAATGCAGTGATTTCATGTATATGATAACTACAAATGAATTCGAAGTTTATGAAATTATTTAATAAGTTGGTGTAGATACACTACATATTACAAGTTGAGGAGGAATAAAAGATGAAGAAATATATAGTACGCATTATGCTTGGGCTGCTCATTACGAGCATACTTGCAGTTCCAAATGCAGCGGCTGAGGTTCCGGTACCGGAGCCAATAATGATCGATGAAGGAATGACTGGTTCAGATAGTATGTATCTGGATCTGGAAATGGATTTTGCAAGACTTCAAATAAATCCAGGTTATTCAAATATACAGATAAAACCCGGGAATAACGATGAAATGACGGTAACGGTGACAAACAAGAATGATGAAACCATCACAGCCGCACCATTTGTTTCAGTTGTCCCATATAGTGAAAACCTATTTGAAAAAAGCTGGGTCACCATAACTCCCGTGAGTGCAGATATAGCGCCGGATGCAAAACAGGAATTTGTGATCGAGGTGAACATTCCACAAGATGCGGATATAGGATACTACTCCACAAGCATCGCATTCACAGAAGATGTGATGCCAACACCATACCCAACTCCTTATCCTGATTATCTTAACAGCATGCACTTATCTGTTGATGTATGGACACCGCCAAATATCCAGATCCAGACACCATACATAAGCGGTCGTGTTGAATCCGGAGAAAACTACAACTACGAGATCAAGCTTGAGAACGTAGCTGATAAAGATATATCGATCGACCCTAAGATCGATGATAATAACCGCATGTATGATTATGGCCCATATGGCATGATGTCTTCGGCATTCGAAGATGATGCAATTACAATTACTGCGCCATCTGTAGTAAAAGCAGGTGAAACTGTCATTGTCAATGTACATCTCGAAGTGCCTGATGATTCAAAAGGCAACTACAACGGAGCCATTGACCTGAACATTGACGATCCTTCGATCCGTGAATGGGGTGGACAGGTTCAAATGAATTTTGATGTATGGACGCAACCAACAGAGCCGTACATAAAAACATTTACCACCAGAACCGATGGTCCTGTAACGATTGAAATTTCATCGAACCCATTCAGTGAATACGTCTATGCCATGTGGATGGGTGCAAACACCCAGGATAAGAGGGAACCTTCGTTCGATGTAACACTTGAAGGTGATTCAGGCGAGGTTGGGATGACGCTGGTTAAAACAACCTACAGCGGTTCGGTCAGCCTTGGGATGTCAAATTTCCCGCCATGGGAGGTTGATAGCACAGGCATCTACCAGGATATTTCTTCGAGTTATATAGAAGAATACTCTGCACCTTGTGCAGCCGGGGACTGGACGCTTGGAATACTTCCAGGTAATGCTGATATGTTCAGTTATACGATAACATTCGGTCCGGGTGAATAAAAGTTGTGAAGGCGCATTGCGCCTTTTTACTTTTTATTGGGTGCAGTAATTATGAATAATTCAACCGCTTTATCTGTAGTTCTATTGATTGCATTACTTGTGGCAGCAATCCCAGGATGCATCATGGGAGCCGATGATGCACCTTTTGAAAATAGTGTTGTCTGGATAGGTACACCTCCTGCCAATAGCGAGGATATCGGGAAAAAGATCATACAGCAGGTAATTCCCTACGCAGGAACAGAATATGAGAATATCACGATCAGTGCATCGCAAAACAATTACAAATTGCGTCTACATGTATCAGGCGTATCGGCAAATACTATGCACCCTGATCTGTATGATTTCACCTATAACTATGACAATAATGAGCTGATACGGGTCAGTTATCTTCTTGAAGCAATCCCGGAATCCGTTCGAGGCGAAGCTATTGGAATTGCAATGCAGAATGAACAGATAAGGGATATATTATCTACCGGTATGGGTGGAAGTGGCACTCCTTCTGTCAGACGAATACTTCCGGAAACTGCAAAGAAGTTCTATGAACCAAAAACATTGCTCAGTGTCACATGGAAAGACAGTTCCCTGTCCGCACTGGTTGATGTGGATACGGGACAGGTGGTAGAAGTTTGGAGCGGCAACTAAAAGGGAGAGGAAAAACTTGGATAAAAGGATGGCAGGTGGTGAATCTGTCGATAAACATTGGGGCCTGGGACTGAAATCGGTATTGTCAAAAAAAATCATGGAATTGAAAAATATCCTTGACCATAAGTGGTCTTAGAATGACTCAACAGGAAGAAAAAGTGCAGGTGGTAGATAAAATGGCACTAAAGGAAATAATATTGATCTTTGCAGTCATGCTGACAGTCCTGGTACTTACAGGTACAGGATATGCAAGTGCTTCTCCACCTGCTGAGGAATGGAACCGGACCTATGAAATGAGCGGCATAACCAGTGTTAATAGTTTCCAGCAGACAGCAGACGCTGGTTACATACTTACCTTGAGTCCCCGCGGGAAATATAATGCAAGAGGGAATTCCCAGTATTATTTTTTCGATCATATCAATCTGTTAAAGATAGGTCCGACTGGATCAGAGCAATGGAATAGAACACTTGACGGGACATTTAGTGATAACCGTGCCATATCTGTCCTGGAGACCTCTGATGGAGGCTACTTAATTGCAGGGAGCACCGATGACTGTGATAACAGGAACTGTACCGATGATGTCTGGCTGATAAAGATAAATGCGCAGGGACAGGAACAGTGGAACCTGACCCTGGGAGGAGCCGATAATGAGGAAGTGGAGTTTGTCCGGCAGACCGCTGATGGAGGCTATATTCTAATAGGAAATACAAATTCGTATTATGTCGGTTCTTTCGAGATCTGGTTTATGAAAGTCGATTCGAACGGGAATATGCAGTGGAATAAAACTTTTGGAGGAACCGGGCCGGATAAAGCATACTCAGTCAGCCAGGTCCCGGGTGGTTATATAATTGGAGGATATACAGGATCATACAGTGCCGGAGACTCTGACTTATGGCTTGTGAAAACTGACACAAAGGGAGAAGAACTGTGGAATAACACCTTCCGAGGAATGTTCGGGGGTGCACACTCTGTACAACAGACCCATGATGGTGGCTATATCATCGCAGGAAATACTCCGTTCAATCCCGGACACAGTGATTTTTTGCTGGTTAAAACTGATTCAAACGGAACCGAGCAATGGTACAGGACTTTTGGAGGAGGAGGCCTTGAATTCAATCCCTCTATCCGGCTAAGTCCAGACGGCGGTTATATTCTTGCCGGAAGGACACTTTCATATGATGGTACCTACTGGCTCATAAAAACCGATGAAGACGGAAATATGCAATGGGACCGGACATTTGAAGGGCGTGGATTTCAACTGACACCTGATGGCGGTTGCATCATTAAGGGTGATTTATATGACCCTGCCAATATAAAATTCGATTCAAATGGAAACGAGCAGTGGAACATAAGAATTGAAGGGGATAGACTGGACTATGTTTTGCAGACAGATGATGGTGGCGACATACTTGCAGGGATCAATGACTCAAAACTCCTGCTGATAAAGTTAATGCCAGAAGGGTCGGTACTCACGGCACAATTCACATATCAGCCTGGCAATCCAGGCGCAAACCAGACAATATCATTTGATGCATCTGCGAGCCATGACCCGGATGGGAACATAACCTATTACCAGTGGGATCTGGGGGACGGGAGTTACATGAACACTACTCAAAGGACAGTTACTCATTCCTATGGTAAGGGTGGCAATTACAGCGTGGATTTAACAGTGACAGGCAGTAATGATGATGTTAGTTCAATAACCCGGGAAATTATAGTCCAGCGATCGGCACCCCCCGTTATGAGTTGGGACAAGACTTTTGGAGGAGTCGGTGATGATAAAGCATACTCGTTGGCGCATACTTCTGACAAGGGCTACATACTTGCAGGTTCCTCAAAAAATGATTTAAGGCTAGTTAAAACCTGACTTTGAAAGATCCCCAAAAACAACCCCTCACACTATCGTTTTTTGTTGCCACCAGTAATTTTTAAATAAAACTCTCGAATCAGGTCTCCTTCAAAACCGTTTGCAGTCCAAGTGCAGTAAAAAGTCTCATCTGATCTAATCCCATAGTTTCAAACATAAACTGCGGTTCCTCGTCACCCCTTTTCACTAGAACAACTCTAATCTTCTCAAGTTCTTCAATAACTCGCGTCTCGGAGAGCATCTCCTCCTGTTTCTTCAATTTCCATAGCAAAAGCCTGTAGAATACCAACCCCATAACACAAAGGAATGAATGCACCTTTATCCTTTTATCTTTCCGAAGAAAAAAAGGTTTCATAGATATTATCATCAATCCCTTCATCCACATAAAATCCTTTTCAACAAAATCTTTCTGATTGTACGTTTTCACTATTTTTTCTGTATCCCAGTCATGTATATCAGTAAATAGAATCGTCTTTCCAAAAGTGAGTTCTAACTTTTTCTCAGCCTCCTCGTCAAACGAAAACGTAAACACATTCTCTTCTTCAAACCCTTCAAACGGGAACACTTTCTTATAGTCATCCGGGATAACTTTTGAGGCATCGAGCAGTGCATTTGTGATACTTTTTTTCTTTCCCTTCCCAACTCTTTCGACAGAGTGTTTTATTTTATGAAGTTTCTCAAGAATCTCAACCTTCTTTTTTTCATATGTTTGCTTTTGTTTTTTGTAGCTTCCGGGATGGTATCTCACCACTAATGTGAATTCAGTTCCAAACACTTCTTTTTTTATTCGATAACCCAACACCTTGTGTTTTTTCTTGGTTTCGTACAGTAGATCGAACTCATCAAGTGAAACGTCATATAATTCTTCAGCTTGATTTTTCTTCACTGAACCAACGATATGCATTTTTGAAATAACCTTGCCAATATTTATCTTCGAATTACAGCCCTTGTCGATAACCAAAACAATATCCTCATGCGGCACATTTATCGAATCTAATCTCTCAACGATTTTATCAAAGATCATTGCAAATGATTTGGAGTCCTGAATGTTTCCAGAGTATGTTTCATGGAAAAAAGGAACGCTTGTATCTGATACTGCTAATCCTAATCCGACCAAGTTCTTGTCATATCTCTTTTCTTTACTTTTGCCCTTTTTTGGGAGATCATCACCATGTTCAATGTATGTGAAAAAATTCGTTGTATCAAAGAATAAGGTCGATGGTTTTATACCCAGCTCTACAAGCTTTTTCCCAATATCGTCTTCTATCTTCCTCATTACATCATCTGTTATGTAATCCATGTGGTTTGTGAAGTTGTTGGTATTCAGTTTGTGGGGGAATGACCAAATGATATCAAGAAATGAATCTTGGAACCATTCTGCTGTTTTGCTTTTACTTATTGGGCCACTGGCTCTACCAAGAATGATTAAAAGAAGATATTCGCCTACTGTAAGTCCCTCGACATCCTTTTTTGTAGTGTGCTTATTAACGATGTCAGTAAAACCCAGTTCATCAGAGATTTTAATTAATGCTGCAGTTCTGCCATATTCAAAGCTGGTGAGCTGTAATGATGTTTGTTCTTCATACCCGTCGTAGACTTTTTCGATGGTTTCTGGTGTTCCGAGGTATTTTGACCAAACGCGTTTGACTTTACCATCAATTCGTGTTTTTCTTACGAGTTGATAATATGTGTTCCCTTTGATTATTTTTTTCTCAAGATATGGTTTGATCTTACGAATATCCACGTGTATTATGTGTGCGTCATAGTATTTATAGTTGGTGGCACGTTTTGCTATTAATTTTGTTTATTGCTACTTTTTCCATTTAAAATTTATTGGTGGCAACAATGCGAAATGAGCAAAAGGTGGGAAAACGTTATCAATAGGGGCTATAAAAAAGTTCAACAGTTGGCAGATAGGTTTATCTTTCAAAGTCAGGTA
>JAUWRA010000181.1 GCA_030610815.1 Methanosarcinales archaeon | reverse complement strand
TAGTAAGTTTTAGTATCGTTTGATATGACATTTCCTGTTTCATCATCCATTATTGTTATTTGCACAGGAACATCGTAGCCCTTAATGCCACCTGTTTTACCATCAATGATATAGCCATATATTTTGTAAATATCATAATCGGCAGTAGTTTCTTTTCTGTATGCAAGTTGTAATGATAGCTCTGGTCGCTGGGGGACCAAAACCGTGACATTAATCGAACCTGTATCAATAACCTGGCCATTCTGGTATACCTTCACCTTTACATTATGCGTGCCTGTCACCAGGTAACCGAGGAAAAAATGTTCAGTGTTATTACCAGGAAGGAGCGTAAGTTTGCCATACGGGCTTTTTGAATTGATATAACTGGAACTTGTCCCATTTTCATTAATAAAAGCATTCTCAATGTCAATGCTGACGTTAACCGGAATTAGTGCATTATTCAGGAAGGTAACGGTTAACTCACCAGCTTCTTTCAATCCGAGATATTGTGGTGCGTCCAATTTAGCAATCCTCACATCATCCCCGGTCGGGTAATAATATAATAGGCCAATGGCAGCAATCAGTATAACAACAGCAGCAAAGATCATATATTCTTTTCTCATTTCTTTTCACCTCTTATATCGTCTGCCAGCGAGATGCGATTGGTGAGACCGTATTTGCTTTTGGTTACAATGCCGCGTCGCTCAAGGTTCATCAGGATTCGCGAAACCTTGGCCTTCGAAAAATCAATGGAGTTTACAAGTTCATTTTGGAGAATATCCCCGCCGTTCTCCACTATGATCTTAATAGTCTTTTTTTCATCTCCCTCAAGAGCACGCAGAATTACGTTTATCTGTTCAGGGTTTTGTGGATTTGGGCAAGGGTCAGGCGCTGTCTTCTCCGTATTAATGGGCTGTATCGGTTCAAACAAAGGAACTTTAAGGCAAAATAGTATATGGGATATTGCCATTCCACTGACGAGTCCTATCACAAGCAATATGTATGCATCCTTAGTGGTGTAAGAGTAAGGAATCTCGATGACCTTGAAGGTGTCACCCTCAATCTGTATCACCACTGGAGCGTTCACAAGCATCATATTAATTGCAACTATGCTCAATAGGATAAGCACTGCAACTGTTAGTATTAGTCTTGTGCGGCACGTCATCAATCGTATAATCTCACCTGGCATACGAAAAGATTATTGATTGAAACAAATGTTATAATTAAAGCGTGACAACATGATAAAACGTATTAGATTTTTGAGACCACTGTCTGTGGATGACGAAAAGTTAATTTTATTTAAAAGAATAATGTTTTCACCTGATTTTCATTCTTCCTGCAGTACTATCTCAATACTTTCCTTGACAATAGGCATTATTTTCTCAATCTCTGCCTCATTATTGATCGGGACCCTGACCCAGTGTTCTATATTTCTCTTAGTGGTATGAATTGCACCATCCTGGTGCTGGTCAGGCAGAGTATCCTTAACAGCCTGGTCTATTTTAGTGATCAGTACGCCTTTTGTCACGAGAATGGCAAAGGTCTTTCCATCTGCCTGGTAACTGGGGCAGCCAAAGGTCTTCTTTTGAGTGACATGGGACCAGCTAAGCACTGTTTTCTCGAAAGTACATCTAAGATCTTTCATTTCCTTTTCTGAATATGATCGCATTATCATTACCCCCAATCTGGCCAGTACCCCTTACTGCATTTGGCCTGACCTTTCATATATAGTATGTACTGAAATATATTAAAAGTTATTTATCATCCTGATTGTGACACCAGGCCAATCAAAAGTTGCGACAGGACACCCAACCGCAGCATAGCTGCGGGGTATAGTTATTAAGCAAGCTCAATTCATCTGATGGCAAATCCCAGTTCCCCCATTTCATCACCAGAATAGTAATTCATGCCACCACCACATGTTCTATTCCTTTTCTCAACCAAAGGATAACACTCTGATCTTTTACTTCACATCAAACTTAACGCCTATCTTGAACAGCCTCTGTGTTGGCAGGTCTATCAGTGGACACCCTGTTTGCTCCCGTACTTCGTCCAGAATCTCTTCAAGCCTCTGCTTATCGGGTGCGGACACAGTGAACCAGATATTATACTCGGCAGGACGCAGGTAGTTGTGCGAAACCTCATCATACCCGTTGATGATCTCTGCCACCTCATCTATGCGCTCTTCTGGCACTTTCACAGCGGCCAGGGTACTCTGGCCCCCGGCCTTCTTAATATTCAGGATTGGGCCTATCCTGCGTATGGCACCCTCACCTGTAAGACGCTCGATCCTCTGTATGATCTCCTCTTCGCTGGAACCGAGTTTAGAGGCCAGTTCAGCGAACGGACGTTTAACTAAGGGGAAATCCACCTGGATATTGTTCAGGATAGCCTTATCCAGTTCATCCATCTCTATCATACAGCCTCGCCCCCGGCAGGTACATATACACAGTACGGCTCTTCAGCCATATAATCGCCTGTGGCCGCATATGCCCGGGCACGACACCCGCTGCACACCCTCCTGTACTCGCAAATGCCGCACTTGCCTTCCAGCTTGTTGACATCCCTGATATCGTTGAACACCTTTGACTGCTCCCACACTTCCTTGAAACTCTGCTTACGGATATCCCCTGCCAGTGCGGGCAGGAATCCACAGGGATACACCTCGCCGATATGGGAGACAAAACAAAACCCACTGCCGCCCAGGCATCCTTTGGTCATGGCCTCAAAGCCGTGGGTCTCCATTGTTATTTTAATACCTTCTTCCTTTGCCCGCTGGCGCATTATCCTGAAATAGTGGGGTGCGCATGTGGCTTTCAACTGCAGGGGCACCTTCTCCCGCTGGTCGTAGAACCAGTTCAATACCCTCTCGTACTCTTCGGGCGGTATTTCATCTTCCTCTATTTCCTTGCCCCTGCCTGTTGGGACAAGCATGAAGATGTGCAGGGCCTGGGCATCCAGTTCTATCGCAAGGTCGAGGATAAGTGGTATTTGTTCTATGTTCCTCTTTGTTATGGTTGTGTTTATCTGGAAGCCTATACCTGCATCCTTTATATGCCGGATACCAACAAGGGCTGCGTCGAATGAGCCCTGCTCGCACCTGAAATCATCATGGGTCTTTGCATCAGAACCATCGATACTGACACTTATCCGCTGAATGCCGACATCCTTCAAACGGGTGGCGATCTCAGGCGTCATAAAAGTACCGTTGGTGGCAAGTACTACTCTTAAACCTTTATCGGTCCCGTATTGGGCAATCTCATAAAAGTCATCCCGCAGCAGTGGTTCCCCGCCTGTCATGATGAGGATGGGTTTACCGTATTCTGCTAACTGGTCTATGAAATCCTTTGCTTCTTTTGTGGTGAGTTCATCGGGACTGGGTTCTGGGATGGCATCGGCCCGGCAGTGCCTGCATGCCAGGTTGCAGGCCCTGGTCAGTTCCCATGCTACAAGTCTGGGTGGTCTGGTCAATTAGGGGTATCCTCCGTGTTATGATATTTGGATTATTATGCTTTTTATCTGATATAATAATATCATGTTCAGAGATAAATGTGGGGGTGCAT
>JAUWRA010000156.1 GCA_030610815.1 Methanosarcinales archaeon | reverse complement strand
CTTTCAGAAGTGTTCAGGGTGCATGTTCTTTTTGCCGCATTAGAGGGTACATTTCTACTGTGAAGAAAAATGAGCTTTCTGTTATTGATGCAATTGGAGCGGTTTTCAATGGAAAGCCATTTGTTCCATTTTTGGATAATGTATAAGTGGATATTTTAGTTTCAGAACTGAAGAAACTAAATGAGTTGGGTGAAATTTGAGACGGGCTGAATAGTTACCTTTATTTGTAATATAAACGCAGTTTTAGCTTTAGATTAGGCCCAGTGTCGGCCCCATCAGGGGTATCAGGCCGAACAGGAATATATTTACCATACCATGGGTCAAGGCGATCAATGGAAGGCTTCTGGTCTTCTGGAACATATAGCCCATTAGGAGTCCTGCTAACGATACGAATAGCATTTCATAGTATGTGCCGTATCCCGAGTGCAGTACACCGAATAATATACTGGTAACTATAAGACCCGAAAACATGCCCATGGACTCTTCCAGACGGGTTTGGAGTATAGACCTGAAGATAAGCTCCTCAATTAATCCGATGAACATGATCATCACTATTGAGAGTTTTAGAACGTTCCAGAAAGACAGGTCAGGGATCAGGTTTCCGGCATGGATCAAATAATATTCTCCCTGTGCGATGGCAAAACTAACGATCACTGATACCGGTAAGATCAGCTTCCAGTAATTAGAGATAAAACCTAACTGTTCAAATGTAAATCCCTGGTGGACCGCAATAATATAGACCGGGATGATCAGAGGTGTGTATATGAAAATATACAAATATAAGGTCATATCAAAAAATATGGGCATGGATATGTTGACCAGCCGCAGCAATGGCAGCAGCATCAATGCCTGATACGGCTTGAAAAGGTCCGTATCACTGGTATAAATAGTAGCCAGTGCCAGACCTATCAGTACCAATACATGCATCCATACGGCATATTGCATCTTCCCTGAAAATAACAGTAGCTCTGCCAGTATGATCAGAAGTACGGGCAGCATCAGCAAAATATTTTGATATTTCGCTAATTTGTCCGTTGATTCTGAAGTTCCTTCTTGAGTATTCTCATATTCCATCTTCCACCTCCAAAACATCGATCCACAGATGCAAGTCCCTGTATGGCGTAGTATAATTATATTCCTTATAAAGCAAAAACTGAAGTTTCATATCAGTTCCCGCTCTGTCAGGTGTGAACGTTACAGGCTGCTCCCAGGTTTCATTATGGGCCAGCATGATCTCCTGTTTCCGGGTAAGTGATTCATTTTCCAGTACCATGGCCAGTGAATAATTTATCGGCACATATTCATGGTTCACTATGCCCACAATCACTGTGCTGCTATCACCCAGTATGAATTCAGTGGGATAATCATCAGCCATTCCGCCAGGTCCCAGGATATAGAACTCAGTGAACTTCTCACCCTGTTTTGGTGTGACGATCACATATACCAGCATTACAACTGATGCAATTATTGAGATCACCAGGATAACGGTCAGGATCCTATCAACCCTTGATCCGGGTTTTGTAAATATTTCCTCATGTATTGATGCAAAAAATGCCGCAAATGGTACTGAGAACACCTCTCCCCCTGGCAGTTCTGAGCGCCTGTATATTGTTATCACACACATGGTCAGTGTAAAGATTACCAGTGTGACAAGTATGGGGATCAACCTTATTCCCCATGGTGTGTAGTTGAGGCCCAGGCCCAGGAGCGGTACCACGGCGATACTCAGCCCGAAACTGAGGGCAATTCTCTCGATCCCGTCCAGGTCGTCCTTTTTTGGGAACAAAGCTGCTATCAGGGCATACCCTGGAAAGAACAGCACCATGGGAAGTCCCAACACAGTACGGATCCATGTATTACTCAAAGGTGGAACTACAATAAAAATTACAGTTAATATTGTATAAGCAATGATAATAAAAATATCAGAAGGGATAATTTTTTTATAAGGCATCTGTTGAAATTATAAATCTTGTTGAATCTATTTAACAATTATGTATTGATGGGTATTGATTGCATAATTGGCTGATATCTTCTGATAAGGATAAATAAGTAACTCTCTCAAAGTCCATATATTATCAGTAATTTCAATGTATATAACCAAAGTTCGTTTTTCTAACATCTACTGCAAATTACTATAGATGCTCGCTTCAAGAAGTATCTTCAAGGCATGGTAAGTTCGTACAAAATCGAAATACGCCATCATCAAAACCTAGAGCAGTTCCCGGTATACTACAGGAAACTGCTCGCCGACTATCAAAGTTGCTTGAGTACAGAACGATATATATTATATACAATAAGAAAGTTATATTTCTAAGATATTGTCAATAAAGTTGTGTGACACAATTATTAAATTTAGCTATTCAAAGTATAAAATATAGGAGCATAACTATTCATGTTATATCGGTTATTTTGCTTTTTCTTAATTGCCACAGTATTGTTACCCCTTGCAAGTGCAGCAGTATCAGAATTATTTGTAACGCCTGAGAACCCGGTTGTGGGGGATACGATCACAATTAGCGGGATTGCATCACCTGATGAATCGGTGAATGTAGTCGTTTCTTTTGAAAAAACTGTATCGCCATCGGATGGGATGTATTTGTACAGGATGGACGGTATTGAGGTTACGTCAGGTTCAAATACTTTTACGGTGACCGCCAGGGATGTGGTAGATCTTAACGTCAGGTTGAAGTTATCATTATGGTGGACAAAAAGTGCTGTTGCCATAGGAGATACTGCAACTGTATCACACTCTAATTTGGAACCCGGTATTTATGATGCCCAGATAGATGGTATACCAACAGCCGGTACATCCTCGATCACACTTAATATTACAGCGGTGCAGGATATTGATGCTGATGCCAGCGGAAATTTTGTATATAGTTATGCTACAAATTCTATACCCATTGGTGATTTCCAATTAAATGTGGGTGATCTGACCAGAACAATAACTCTTTCTGCTCCAATATCTGGTGGAAGTAGCAGCGGTGGAGGAAGCAGTGGAGGTGGTACAAGTGGTGAAACCTTTGAGAATATACTTATATCAGAAACCCAGAGGGAATACGTGGTAAAAGACTCGAATGTAAGTTATATTTTTCATCTGGACGGTAACGTTGTCAGATATATCAATTTTACTGGTTTGACTAATTCAGGTACTATTACTTCAAAAGTGGAGATACTGGATCATACCTCGACATTGGTTGACAGTACCCCACCAGATATTGTATATAAAAATCTGAATATCTGGGTCGGGAATCTTGGATGGGCAAACCCGGGAAATATTGACAGTCCTACTATTAACTTCTTTGTAGAAAAATCATGGGTAACTGAAAATAACATTGACAATTCTACTATCAGGTTAAATAGATACAAAGATGGGGAGTGGAACCCCCTTGATACTGAAAAGATGGGGGAAGATGAGGATAATCTGTACTTTGAAACACAAACACCGGAATTTTCTTCATTTGCAATTACCGGAATGGTAAAACAATCAGGGATTGTCCAGCCAATTGAAACTACATATCTTGAATCGGATTTGATGCCGCAGACTACTGAACCCCATGAAACAAAACCAACGCAAAGTACAAGTAAAACCACAGGTTTCGAGATAATCACAGGAGTTTTAGGGTTACTAATTGTAATATTTATTATTAGAAAAAAATAATGAATACAATAAGTATTTTTATCATGAATATACTAATTGATATAGTTAATAGATTCTTAAAGTACATAAAATTATTAATATATAACATATTCAGAGGTGGATTTAATTGGGTAAATTGTCAGTTATTTTATTTACAGTGTTTATATTCTTTTTAATTCCGGCTGCTGCCGGTTCAGCTATGGATAGTCCGTACTTGCTCAATATTAGTATCAATTCCACTGAAAATGTGTCATTTGCTAATCATAACGAATCACTAAAGGAAGGTAACTGGATCATATTAAAGGGGGGCACACCTGTAACATTACCTGCTTTAAATCTCGTTTTCAATGGCGTAAATAGTAGCAATTATACGCGTAACGACAAGACAATAAATATTACTACCAGTGTGGACAATTATTCGGATCACCTGATTGAATATCCGTATTCCAGCCATTCCATATATACAAATGTAAGCGGTAGCAATGAAGTGGATTTGAGTTTTTTTGGCTCAAGCCACTTTGCTGATCTTAGTATAGATATTTATCTTGTAAGTTCCACCCCTGATGAAGTATGGGATATGTTCAATGATGCGATCGATGGGAATACTACTTTTATCCGCGATCTACTAAATGATTCAGAGAAAAAACTCAATTATTCTCTTAACGGTACTGGAGACAATTCCAGTATAAGTTTCGGTTCTCAGCAGGCTGGCGATTATGTGATATTTATCCTGCTTAATTCATCTCACACAAATGCAAATGAATATTCCATACTTTCTGCAACTGCGGTTCAAATATTAAAGTACGAATCTGTAGTAACAGCACCAGCAAGTGCAAAAACCAATCATATTGTGCCTGTTCAGATAGAACTTACCGATGCTGATCAGGGCAATTACATCTACGGTGCAATCCTGGTACATAAGGACGCTTACGAAGCAACATTGAGATTTGAGTTCAATGGTACCAGGGACCAGACCAATCTTACTATTGACCTGGCAGATATTGTCGAGAAGGGCGAACTTACGGGAATAAACCTTACCAGCTTAAACACAACAAAGCTTCAGGAAATAATAGAAACTGTGATCGGTCCTAAAAATGGCACAGTATCCTTTACAGATGATACAGATTCAACAAGTGCATCCTTTTCACTCACTACCAACGATCTGAATACCGGCGATTACTACATGCTTGTGGGTGCCTATGAATCTGGTGAAAGACTGGTAGCTTTCAATCAAAATATTATCAACATCTACACTCCTTCACCTACACCTACACCCAGTAGCGGCGGCGGAGGCGGTGGTGTAGGCAGCAGTGATGAACCTGAGAATGTAAGAGAAACAGTCTTCTTAAGGATATATCTTAGAGCCGGTGATTCTGCTACCTACAACTTCAACAACGTAGTAACTTCAGTTGAAGTTACACCCGAAAAAACCTATGGCCTGGTTGCAGCGAAGATGGAAGTTCTGCACGGCCAGCCAGGCAGTATAACCACTGACCCGCCCGCCGGTGTTTTGTTCAAGTATGTCAATGTATTTGTCGGAACAAGTGGATGGTATGAAGATAAGTTCTCCAGTTCAGTTATCAATTTCCAGATACCTGCAAGCTGGTTCGAAGATAACAACATCGACCCGGCCGCGGTCACCCTGTACAGACACTACGGCGATGAATGGCAGTCCCTTGCGACCACAATGACCGGGCAGGCAGGCGAATACTACCAGTATTCAGCGCCGACCCCTGGATTCTCTACATTTATGATACTGGGGCAGGTTGAGGACTCTGGTACAGGGGAACCTGTTGCCACACCTGATTCCGGTACAGTGGCTGATCCCACGCCCACACCTGAAGCTGCTTCAACTTCGGACAAGG
>JAUWRA010000075.1 GCA_030610815.1 Methanosarcinales archaeon | reverse complement strand
ACGATCTGGCCTCTTTAGATGATAACCTCTTGTTCGAATACTGGGAAGATGCCAGACGTATAATCTCAGAGTTCAATGAGTATGGCGGCGGACCGGAAGATGCTGAATACGAAGCATACGGTTACCTGGACAATATTTCTGAACTGATAAAGGAAGGAAATATTACGGCCGATGCAAAATTC
The DNA here is from genome assembly GCA_030610815.1 of Methanosarcinales archaeon. GTDB lineage: Archaea > Halobacteriota > Methanosarcinia > Methanosarcinales > Methanocomedenaceae > Methanocomedens_A. The sequence goes on along the minus strand of JAUWRA010000075.1, from coordinate 10,977 downwards.
GATTTTTTGGACGAGGCTTTTGAAGAATACAACTACGAAAACTCTGGTTTTGAGGACGGATTAATGGATGTTTTTTTCGAAATCTGCCAGACAAAGGAAGAATGGGAATATTTAGTGAAAAAACTTGATGAGCATCCTTCCAAGTGGAGAAAAAAATTGATCATGCGTATTCAGAGAAGTGGGGTATCCACTTAACTCCCGAAACTTCATATAGGTAAAAGAGTTTAATGTTGAGTAATGCCAGAAGCAGACGTGGACTACCCTGGGACATGGAATCAGTTTATGGACTGGTTCTCAGATGAGAGTGATTGCATAGCTTATCTTGAGAAGATCAGATGGAAGAATGGCTTTACTTGTCCTTCATGTGGTAGTATAGGAAACCCATATCGCACTACCAGAGGTCGTCTGACATGCCCCACTTGTGAACACCAAACCACGGTAACGGCTGGCACTATTTTCCACCGGACACGGACCCCTTTGAGAACGTGGTTCTCTGCTGCGTGGTACATCACGAATCAGAAACATGGAACAAATGCCTTGGGTCTCCAACGAATATTAGGCTTCAAGAGTTACCAGACCGCGTGGGCTCATCTCCACAAGTTCCGCCGAGCTATGGTACGTCCGGATCGTGAGCGTCTTAAAGGACATGTAGAGGTCGACGAAACATACATCGGCGGAAGAGAGGAAGGTTTAATCGGACGGAAGATAGAGAAGAAATCTATTGTTGCTGTAGCAGTAGAAATGAAGGTGGGAAACGCTCTCGGACGGGTTCGTCTAAGAAGAGTCCTAGATATCTCTGAAGATAGCTTGATACCCTTTGTTTGCGAGATGGTTGAACGGGGTTCTATAGTTCATACCGATGGCTGGTCGTCCTACAGCTCGTTATCTAAGCTTGGGTATAAACACGAGAGGACCATCCTTTCAGCGACAGGCGACCCGGCACATGAATCCATGCCTGGGGTTCACATAGTGTCCTCCCTACTCAAACGGTGGATTCTAGGCACCTTACATGGCTCTATTGGACCTCAGCAGTTGGATTATTACCTTGATGAATACACCTTCCGTTTTAACAGAAGGACTTCACGATCTATGGGGATGTTGTTCTATCGGCTTATAGAACAAGCCGTATCAACAGCCCCTAATCCATACAAATCTATAGTTGGTGGGGGGAAGTGTTAATAGAACGGGAGTTAAGTGGATACCCCACTTTCTTCATTTAATAGATATTCCCCCAACCAGTGTGATTCCATGACCGCCGTTGACACATGTCCCAATGTCTTCAGTTTTGGATATAATTTTATATTTTCAAGCTCAAACATCATCATCTTCTTACTGTCCCTACCGTTTGAGTATTCCCGCAGTTCGTCCTCTGTCAGAAACAGGCTTTGGTGGTTGAGGTAATGGATGCAAAACAAGTCAGGTTGTTCTGTTTGCTGGATTTGGGGAAATTTATGGGTAAATCGGTTGCTGGCGGATTAATGTTTTGATAGGGACTACACAAATTGGTTTGCTTGTTATTGGTTTTTAGTGGATGTTTGAAAGGCAAGTTTAGAACCATGACAATCTAATACCATAAAATAGTTGTATGCAAAGTATAATACTTATCATACAACATTTCATTAATCGCAAACATGAACTATGTATGCCGATACAAGATTAATATACATAGTATGTATACTACACGGCATGTATGCAGTGTGGCAGCCAGCTTTGCGGATTCGAGCGAGTTTCGAACCGCAGATAAACGCGGATGAACGCAGATATTGTAGCTGAAATTTGATTATATTTAAATTTCCACTATATAATTAAAATTAAAATCCATAATTGCCACAATCTGTGTTCATCTGTGTTTATCTGTGGTTAATAATGAAATAAGAGTGATTCCAGCCTGCTTTCTTTTTACACATGCGCTGAACGTGGATTGTGAGTGGGGGATACGTGCGGCAACTGCGGGTGTTGTTGGACGCAGCCGGTGATAGGCATGGCTGTTGAAATATAAAATCAATGTGATATTAAAACCGCAGAGGACGCTGAGGATCGCAGAGCATTTTTGTTTTTCTCTGCGTACCCGGCGGTTTTCCATATCGTCCAGAAAATAATGAACTATATAGACCCGCGAAAGATTAATATGTATGTCATGTATATTACATAATATGTACACTACATACTATGTATATTACACAGCATATATACTATCTATCAAGAGGTGCCTGAATGAAATTCTATAACCGGAAAGAGGAACTGCAACTGTTAGAGAAGCTCTCACAAAAACCCGGTTTCAAACTCATTGTCATCTACGGGCGGCGGCGGATCGGAAAGACACGGCTCATCAAACAATTCCTGGAAAATAAAGATTATACGTACATTTTTGTACCCAGATACAAAACAAAGGACATGTTCCTGGACGATGTGGCAATGAATTCGGACGTACCCAGGTTCTCCACAGTGTATGACCTGGTGAAATTCCTGTTCGAAACAAAGAGGCATGTCTTTTTTGATGAATTCCAAAATTTCCACTACATTGACAAAGGCATATACTCGGATATCCAGCAGCTCGTCGATGAGTACAAGACCAAAGAGCAGGACATAGATGTTTTCATTAGCGGCTCCAGTTTTTCCCTCATGAAAAAAATATTTGTTGATTACGCTTACCCACTGTATGGGAGAGCTGACATGCTTTTAAAACTGTCCCCTTTCGACATTGGAACGGTCCACGAAATACTAAAGGATAAAAAAATCACGAGCAAAGAAGACTTAATACGGTATTACGCTGTTTTCGGGGGGATACCAAAGTATTATGAATTCCTGGAAATACCAGGGACGCTGCCCTTTATTGAACTTGCAAGGACATTGTTCTTTGATAAACGAATGCCACTGCTGAAAGATGAAGGAAGGACGGTATTGGTCAGCGAATTCGGCGGGGAATACCGGACTTATTTTTCCATCCTGGAAGCCATTGCAGGCGGAAAAACAACACTATCTGAAATTGCCACCATATTTGAGGGAAAAAGCAGCACAGCTTCAAGATACCTGGACATACTGCGCAAGGAATACGAAATAGTAGTGCGGGAAACACCGATATTGCAGGACCCCCGTAAATCACGAAGCGGTATATACAGGATAAAGGACCCGTTCCTCAGGTTCTGGTTCGCTTTCGTAAAACGATATGAATCTTACTATGAGCAAGAGCAGACAGCCAGGTTGTTCAAAATGTTCAATGAGAATTTTGACTCCTTTATGGGGTTGGCTTTTGAGGAGATATCAAAAAAGTTATTGGAAGAGCACACCGGCATACTGCCCTTTTCATTTGACAGGATGGGACGTCAGTGGGGCAGGGTAAAAGATGCACCAAGTGGGAAGAACACCTACGAGATAGATATTGTAGCAGTGAATGAAGAAACAAAGGACATTCTTTTTGTTGAATGTAAGTGGAAAACGCTGACATCTAACGATTGCCTGAAGATAATCTCCGAACTTAAGACCAAATCAGGGTTCATTGACTGGAATAAGGGTCTGCGCAAAGAGCATTTCGGTATTATTGCAAAGCACATAAAAGGCAAGGAGAAGCTGCAGAAGCAGGGGTTTGTGGTCTTTGACCTGGACGACTTCTAAGCTGCGTGAAGATTCCCGTTGAAAATTGACCTTTTTTCCCACCAATTTTGACCCACCTTCATATGACTTTTCATACCTTTAATAGTCACTATTTTCCATAAAATCAAACGTTCTGGATTTTTGGGGGACTGACCTCCCAAAATCCTGCACTTTGTGAATCAATAATGATTGCCGTATTCTTCTATTTCTCTTTACTTCTGGAATTGTGCCCCTTCAGTCTACAACTCTTGCCAGTGATATAGGGGACATGTGTCCCTTTAGTAAAACGAACCTAAAGTCCGGTATTTGGGGTGTACTCCATGTTCACAAGGATATCTTGTATCCTATATAGAAAACCATATTATCAAACCCCTATAAAAAGGAAGATATGAAAAATCTTGCATGCCCCATATGTGGCCGTCCCGCAGACAACCTAATAGACGGCAGATGTAAGGACTGCTTTCTCAAAACCTTTACCCTGGCCCGGATACCCCATATAGTCCGCACTATTATCTGCCCTTTATGCGGTTCAGTGAAAAAAGGCGGGCACTGGGAAGTGAACACTGCTGAACTTGAAGATGTCATACAGGAAGGGATCAAAGAAGCACTCAAGCTCGAACCAGATGCAGGGGACGTATATGTCTCGATCGATCTCACCAATAGCGACCCGTCCATATACTATGCAGGTATCAGGGTAGATGCCAACGTCAAGGGAATCAGGACCAATGCAGCACTCAGGACCGAAATACGGGTCTCAAGGGAGACCTGCGACACCTGCAGCCGGATAGCAGGTGGCTATTACGAGGCAGTGATCCAGGTAAGGGCAGAAGGGCGCTTTCCGGATGAAGAAGAACAGGTGCAGCTTGTTGAGTTGATAGAAGAAGTGATCGACCGGCAGTACCGGAAAGGATACAGGCTGGCTTTTATCACAAAAGTCGATGAACTGCCTGAGGGGACGGATGTGTATATAGGCTCCAACAGTTCTGCACGGCAGGCATGCAAACTGGCAGCCGAACGTTTCGGGTGCAGTTATTCGGAATCCCCCTCCCTGGTTGGTAAAAAGGACGGCAAGGATATCTACAGGATCACATACAGTCTCAGGCTCCCCAGGTTCGTACCTGGTGATATTATCAATACGGGGGGAGATGCCGTACTTATCAGGCATTCTGGCAAGAGGACATCAGGATTGCTCCTTGGGTCCGGACTGGAGTTCTCAGAGAATACCAACAGGTTAAAGGATGCTGTGAAGGTCGCAGATATGGGAGATGCAGTGGATGCAGTGCTGGTTTCGGTGGAAGATGATATCGTGCAGGTAATGCATCCTACGACATTCAGGCCCGTAACATTGAAAAAACCGGCACACCTGTCCGGTAGGGGCGGGGAGGATATCAGGATCGTTATTATCGGTGATGAAATATTCATATTACCGCCAAATCAGGAAAATGAATGAAATGAAGGCGCTGGTGGTACCAAAAGAGCAAGCAGAAGCTGTCAGGCTGAGACTGCTTGAACAGGGGTGCCTGGATACAAAGCGTAAATTATCTAACAAGGGGGAGCACCTGGAAATCCCAATTACCGGGGCCATCCCGCCTGAATTCGGGTCTTACCCGGTCGTTTGGCCTGATGATGCTAAATACTACGAACCTGAACTCACTCTGAGGGACCTGATGAGGGAGCATCTGGATGATGATAAACTGGCACTGCTGCCTGGGGGTTGGCAGATGATCGGTGATATTGTGGTCATTTCCCTGCATAGGGACCTGTACCCTGAAAAAGAGCTTGTGGGTGATGCAATGTTTAAGCTGTACCCGAACTGCAAGAGCGTATACCTGGATGAGGGCATAAGTGGAAAACTGCGGCGTCCCAGACGGGAACTGGTGGTTGTCAGGGATGGGGTGGATGACCCTGCCATTACGGTGCATAACGAGAACGGGTGCCGGTTCAGGCTGGATGTTACTAAGGTTATGTTCAGTAAGGGCAACTTGCAGGAGAGGATGAGGATGGGCCGGCTGGGAGAGGGTGTGGGCGTGGATGTGGGTGAGGTAGAGGGTGAGGTAGAAGGTGAGGTAGAAGGTGAGGTGGAAGGTGAGGTTGTGGTGGATATGTTCGCAGGTATTGGGTATTTCACCATACCGATAGCGGTTCACTCACATCCTGATAAAATAATTGCCATCGAAATAAATCCCGAATCCTACCATTACCTTGTGGAGAATATTCGGCTCAATGGCGTGGAGGGGATTGTAGAGCCGGTACTTGGGGATTGTGCTGAAATGACACCGGTCTTATCAGCAGACCGGGTGATAATGGGGTATGTGGGTAATACCAGCCATTATCTTGAATATGGTATAAAGGCGCTGAGATCCGGGGGAATACTGCACTACCATGATACAGTGCCGGTACATCTGGTACCGTCCAGGCCCACTTGCCAGATCAGGGACGAAGCCTGTAAGCAGGGCCGACGGGCTGAAATACTGGACTGGCACAGGATCAAGAAATATTCACCAGGAATATGGCATGTGGTGGTAGATGCCAGGATAACATGAATTGTGCAACCGATAATTATTAATAATGATAAATGCTATATTTTCTTGGGAGGTATGCAGTATGACCCATACAGCAAATAACAGTACAGAAACAATACTAAAGAGTTTGATCGCCTTTCTGGCAATCTTACTTATGGTAAAAGTAATGATCGGTGGATTTTTGTTGTAGGTAAATAATCCCCTTAACTGGGAAAACCTACCTCTTTTCCCATTTTTCAAGCCGCAGGACCTTTGATAGAGTGGAACCTCTGGTTATCTCATCGCGTATCCTGCTCTCGTTCTTCTCGACCTCGACACTGCGCCTTGCAATTTCGTAGGCCCGCTCCTTAGGTACTACCACAACGCCGTTGTCATCGCCCACGATGTAGTCTCCGGGGCGCACGGTCTGGCCCGCACATCTGATCTCGGCATTGATCTCACCAAAACCTTTTGGTTCACCGGCATTCGGTACCACAGACCTGGCATAGACTGGGAATTCCAGTCTCCTGATATCATCAATATCCCGCACTGCCCCATCGATAACCACTCCTGATACTCCTTTGTTGATGCAGCTCAAGGTAGCCAGTTCACCCCAGGGTGCCACCCGGTCGCTGCCGCTGTTATAGATCACGATGACGTCACCGGACAGTGCCGTGTCAATTGCCTCAACGGTCTTAGCCCAGTCACCCTCAAATGTCTGGACAGTAACTGCCGGCCCCACCATCTTTAGGCCTGGATTTACTGGAAATAGTCCGTGCATGGCACCTTTTCGGTGCATGGCATCACTGATATTGGGTGTGGATACACGAGTCAGCAATTGCCTGGTTTCGGCTTCGATAGAGCCCCTATCCTCAACTGCGGGCATAGGTGCATCTATGTTCTGGCGGATATTGCGGGCAGAGGCCGTCACATCAGGGGAGCGCATGATGTTGCCGCCCACGATCACGATATCGGCACCGGCTAACACTACCTCTCCTGATGAGTTGGCGTCCAGGCCGCCTGCCACCGCTATTGGGATGTGTATCTCATTCCTCATTTGCCTGAGTAGTTCAATGGGTGTGATGCCCATCATCTGCATGTCGATACCCACATGGATGTTGATGATGTCTATCCCCATCTCTTCCAGTTCCCTTGCCCTTTCAACTGGATCGGGCACAGAGATGAGGTCGCACATGAGCTTTGCACCGTATTTGTCGGCAGCACGCCTGGCATCGGCAATGGTGGAGTCGTCTGCACTGCCCAGCAGGATGACGATATCTGCACCTGATTTTACTGCCATTTCTACTTCAAGTGCGCCGGTGTCCATGGTCTTCATGTCGGCAAGGATGGTGTGTCCGGGAAAATTATCCTTCAGTGCCCTGACAGCATTCATGCCTTCGCTCTTGATGAGGGGTGTGCCTGTCTCGATCCAGTCTACGCCGCCCTCTACGGCCTCGCGGGCTATCTGGATTGCACGGTCAAGCTCAAGAATGTCAAGGGCTACTTGCAGTATGGGGTGGTCATAGTTCATAGGTGATAGATATTGCTAATGCGGCAAAACTTTATTTGTTGGACTGGAGACGGTGTGTTTATGACAAGATCATCATTTGCGCAGTACTTTTTCAATAATATCGCCGATCAGAACCCCGATAATGAATTCTACTGTCACTATTCCCATGATTACTATGAATATGATCGAGCCGGTAAATCCGCCGATAAGTCCTCCTGCAATGGCTGCTTCAATTCCTCCGGACAGTCCACCGATAAGGAATGATACCAATCCCAGGATCAGGCCGATGATCAGTCCGATCTTAAGTCCTTTTAGTAATATATGGAAATAGTCTTCTTTTCCTTGCCTTGAGAATCCATAGAATATGCCGATCAGAATAATGATTATAGTAAGAGAGAATGCCATGTTCTTTTTACCTCCGGGTTTAAGAATCTTGTTTTATGGGATATTAATATTTGTGAAACTATAGAAACTGTCTAACAATTACTGTCAATAATATTTCTGTTGGTTGACTAGCGTAATATTCACAGTCCTCTGCCTTGGCCCGTCCAGTTCAACAAAAAATATATGCTGCCAGGCACCCAGCACAAGCTCACCGCCCATTACCGGAATAGTTTCGCTTGAACCCAGCATTACAGCTTTCAGGTGGGCATCGGCATTGTTGTCTATCCGGTCATGCTGGTAACCTGCAGAGAGAGGTATCAGTTTTTCCAGGAAGTCCAGGATATCATGGCGCAAGCCGGTCTCATTCTCATTTAGAATAATCGCGGTAGTGGTATGGCTGGTACTTACAACACATATGCCATTGACAATACCGCTCTTAATTACCTCACTCTTAACCTCTTCAGTAATATCCACCAGTTCAATCCGCTCGTTCGTCCAGATGTTCACTGTAAAACCTCTTATTGAGCAAATACCAGGGAACTTTAAATATACTGAAGCTTGTAGTGAGCGAAATTCAGTGTAATCATGCTCACGATCATACATGCAGAAATTGAATACAGGACAGTTTCAAAATGTATAGCTGACAAGCCACCTGTCGCCGCATAGAGTATGCCGCCGGTAATGGCCGTAACAATAAATGTAATAGCTATGGATGATACGGCACCGCCTATAAGCGACCATGGATGAACAGCACCCCTGGCTTCTAAGAATGTCGTACCCAAGATGAACAATACTGCAAATATAAGTAATATCAAAGGTGCCGGCATTGGCAGACCCGTTTCAAACAGATATATTATGCCCAGCGCCACAGCGATCATGGTGAGGGACATTCCCACCACAAGTACCAGTGTCCTTAAAAAGTAATTCTCAAGATTAATTTGAATGATCCATCCCTCCAATTTAATTTAACATTAAATTATATTCAAAGCAGTATTTATTTATTTCCCTGGAAAACTGCCAGGGATCATGCGTTATCCATCATTTCGTCTTCCTGGGTTACTATGGCGTAAAAAGTGGATCGTCACTGACAGCTTCTATGCATTCGTCCAGGGACATGTCCGGATACACTTCCCACCACTTACTTGTATGTCTCATGTACGACAGGTTGAATTGATCTCTTCCAATGTATTCCATCCGCGCAAATTTGGTTTCAAAGAATGGCTCTATGGCATTGGGTCCGGGAGAATGGTATTTTGCGTAAAAATAGAAATAGTTGCGATACCATTTCGTAAAGATATCCACGATGTAATTGAACCGGTCTTCTTTTGTATCCGGGTCAATGTTCCTGGGTTTTAAAACAGACTCAACAAGTTCATCGCATACCTGTTTCACCTCAATTTTCACTAACTCCGGAACTTTAGGTTTGGGAGCACTGGACGGGCTGAAGAACCAGCGTTTTTCATTTTTAGCCATGTAATCACCTTTTTTTGAAGATTTTAGTTACCTGTTACTCTGGACATCCATATCTTCATTCTGTACTACCTCTCTATTTGAAACTTTTTATTATTTGCTGGGACTATTCAGAAAACCGCAGAGAGCGCAGAGGCACGCAGAGAAAAATAACACATCTCTGCGCCTCTCTGCGTCCTCTGCGGTTAATTTTTTTTACCACGATCCATTTATCCAGAATAAATTAAAAAGTCACCACTATTTAAGCACCATGATTTCGCGTCTTCTGCGGCATCGGATGTGGCACAGACGCTGGCGGTTGGGTGGTGCCACAATTTCGTGGGCGGCAGCGGCGGTTTCCGTGTGAACCACAGTCAAGTACGGCGACCGTGGCGTGCGGTATGTGTATATCGTCGCCGCCCAGCCAGCATGCCAGATCATGGGGGTGCCGAATGGGTGGTGCTGCCGTCGCAGCTTTGCGTTTGCGGGCAGGGAGTCTAGTTCGATGGTTTTTAGTGGGAGCGGGCACATAAGAGTGGTCAGGTGCAGACGATGGTCGATCAGGCTGAGATTCACAGGAAAGTTGCGAGCGGCAATTTTAGGGAGCGCAGAGAGGGGGTGGAGCAACTACGCAGTAATTTTGCAGATTTGCCTGACAAGGATGCGGCATGGAAAGACCTGATTCGGCTGACAGGGGACAAGAACATTAGTGTACGGCGGGGTGCAGCAGATGCGTTCGGCTCTGCTTTCCAGCACGTTCCCGATAAGGATGTGGCATGGAAAGACCTGATTCGGCTAACAGGGGATAAGAACATTAGTGTACGGTGGCGTGCAGCAGATGCGCTCGGCTCTGCTTTTCAGCACGTTCCCGATAAGGATGTGGCATTGGAAGACCTGCATCGACTGACAGGGGATAAGGACAGTGATGTGCGGTGGTGTGCAGCAGTTGCGCTCGGCTCTGCTTTTCAGCACGTTCCCGATAAGGATGTGGCATGGGAAGACCTACATCGACTGACAGGGGATGAGGACAGTAGTGTACGGTTGCGTGCAGCAGATGCGCTCGGCTCTGCTTTTCAGCACGTTCCCGATAAGGATATGGCATGGAAAGACCTGATTCAGCTGACAGGGGATGAGGACAGTAGTGTACGGCGGGGTGCAGCAGATGCGCTCGGCTCTGCTTTTCAGCACGTTCCCTATAAGGATATGGCATGGAAAGACCTGGTTCGGCTGACAGGGGATAAAGACAGTGATGTGCGGTGGTCTGCAGCAGATGCGCTAAGATCTGCAGAGCAGACGGATCACGACATTTTTGTTCTGAGGTTTGCAGCAGTAGCGCTAGGCTCTGCTTTTCAGCACTTTCCGGATAAGGATTAGGCATGGAAAGACCTGATTCGGCTTACAGGGGATAAGGAAAGTGATGTGCGGTGGCGTGCAGCAGATGCGCTCGGCTCTGCTTTTCAGCACGTTCCCGATAAGGATGTGGCATGGAAAGACCTGATTCGGCTTACAAGGGATGAGGACAGTGATGTACGGTGGTGTGCA
>JAUWRA010000101.1 GCA_030610815.1 Methanosarcinales archaeon | reverse complement strand
TCCAACAACTTTATGGAAATACGAACAAATACAAGGCAAAATCTCAGCCCAAGAACTGACAAGTCAGGATATTGATTTCAATGGAGTATTGCACATCGATGGATATTGGGTCAAAACTGGATGGAGAAAATATATCGAAGCTCAACTGGGAAAGGAATTAACCAACCGGGAGTGGAAAAGGCTCAGGTATAAAGTTATTTATGTTGTAGCTACAGAAGATAAAGTCGTCCTGGATTTCCAGATAACTAATAATATGCCAAGTTATCTCGAATTGGTTCCTCTTCTAAACAGAATTAAATCTCGCATACCTGAAGGAGAGATTTCAAAAATTGTTTCCGATGAAGATAGTGCAATAATTGGTGCAGTGGCACACGTTTTACCTAATGTCTCACATTCATTCTGTGTATTCCATCAATTGCAAAATGTTACTCAGAAATATCTTGATGAGTTTGGAAGTATTGAGAATATTCCTTTGAATGAAGTCGGGTTGTATGAACTGACAAATAATTTGATAGTTGCTGAAACAGTTATCGAGTCAACACTATGTTATAAAAAAATTATGAAGCTGGCTTCTGAGATGGATTTGTCAAAAGCATCGGAAAATGTGATTTCATATGCTGAAAAAATATATTTTAATAACAGGAAATTGCTGGAGAAAGGATTCACTCCAGAAACTAACAATGTGATGGAGCAATTGTTCTCTTTGATAAATGATTTTATGAATCAAGCCAGATCATTTAAAATCGTTGACGGACTAGCTGATTTTTGTTATAATTTATTCGTATCAGTGAATAAGCGATGTTTTAATACCGGTGCCTGGAGAGGTTTATCTCCTCTAAATCGAGCTGAAATCAAGTACGGCTGAGATTTAATTATCATATTGGCTAATTGTCTTAGTGGCAACAATCTCATTTCACATCAAAATTTTATACTGTTTGTGGACGTTGGATATCTTCGTTTATCGTTTAATGAAGACAGTTGAAATAATTCGGCTAAATCTGTTTGGTTTGGACGCATATTTGATTCAACCAGAAGAAAATAAAAAGTCTCTAAAAAACAACCGATATTTGGTAATCGTAGTTACCAAAATAACCAATATTTGGTAATCGTAGTTACCAAATTGCAGCATTTTAAGATTTACAGTTACCAGAACGAACCTGCATTACCTTAACGTACACCCTATACCTAACAGCAGGTCATTTACATTCAGGTGGACATCACCTGCATCCAGGTCACCTCTGATAGTGATCCTGATAGTTACACTGGTACTGTCGCTGTTAGGGTGAACATAAACATCAATTACCTTGACTGAAACCACACCGTCTACCTGGGAAATGATATCTTTGATAATCTCTGGTCTGGCACCATTTGGTATGAATGCAGATACGTCGCGACTTGAGTGGTCAAGGTTCTTCTTCTTCCATTCAAGCAGTTCATCTACATGCAGCAGGCGGGTATTCTCAATCTTGAGTTCGACCTCCCTGCCACCCCGCTCAATAGTCACCATAAGAGGTGTAACCTTCCTGACCGTACCGATATGTGTCACTCCCGAATACTGGTGACGCAGTCCCCGCTCTTCACCAATGGAATTAATCAGTTCCTGGAATTCCGATATTTTAGTATTGATCAATTTGTCCGAGCGTCCAAGTGCGGCCTGGGTATCGCCGAAATGGACTGCTGATCGCTTTATAATATCCACAAAACCCTGGATATCGTTACTGTTGACCTTATCTGACATATCCTCACACACCTTCATGAATGCCTGGTGCACAGCCTCCACTTCCGGATTCATCTGGATCATTGCATAAAGGTACGGGTTTTGGGCCAGTATTCTGCCTACAAAGTCCAGCATGATCTCATATACAGGGCTCATGAACCTACGGGATGCGGGCACGTCAAAGTCCAGTTCTGCCATGGCAGCACCGATGGAGATGTATGCAAAATGGGTCAAACCCTGCACAACAGCCATCATCCGGTCATGTTCCTGCGGGGTTGCCAATTCGATATGGGCACCCTGCTTTTCATACAATGAACGGATCACAGGCAGCCAGTGTTCACTTCGTCCTTCAACAGGCACCAGTATAAGGATCTGGCCCTGCAGGTCAGGGATGGTGGGGCCGAACATAGGATGGGTGCCAAGTATCTCCACACCATCAGGTGCATATTGCTGCATAGCATTCACGGGCATGGTCTTGACCGAAGTAATATCCATGAGCAAACTGCCCGGTTTAATTTTCGGCGCAATATCTGCTATCACCTGTTCGGTGAGATCGATTGGGACAGATACCATGACCACATCAGACAATGCCAACTCCTTATCCAGGTCATCGGCAAAGGGTACGCCAAGTCTTTCGGCGATATCCTTCCTCTTATTTGCACCCCACACCGTCACATCCCATCCATGTTTTTTGTAGAATCCGGTGAACCACTGCCCGGTCTCGCCTGTGCCGCCAATTATCAGGATCTTCATATTATCTACCGTTATTTCATCCACTGTTATTTATTTCCAAGTACGTCCCGTACTGCCTGCTCCATCACGTCGACAGGTGGTTCGATGCCTGTCCAAATCCTGAAACTCTCGGCACCCTGCAGTACAAGCATCCTGATACCGTCTATAGTGACGGCCCCGGCTTTTTTCGCTTCCATGAGCAGGCGGGTCTTAAGCGGGCTGTACACGATATCGAATATCACCTGTCCGGTATGCATCATATCTGCAGTGACCAGGGTCCGGTCAGTGTCGGGATGCATCCCAACTGATGTAGTATTAATAATAATATCAGCATCTGCTGTTACTTTGGGCAGTTCTTCCAGGCCCGTACCATTGGCATCTCCAACTGACCTGACATTTCCAGCCAGCTCTTGTGCTTTTCCAAGTGTCCTGTTTGCTATTGTTACCCTGGCACCATCCTTTGCCAGCTGGTAGGCCACTGCCCTGGCCGCACCTCCGGCACCAAGTATCAATACCCTGCTACCAGGGATATCCACACCAGATGCTGCTAAGGCCTTCACTGCACCGATGCCGTCAGTATTATGGCCGGCAATACCGGTAATGCCAGCAATGGTATCATCTGAAAACTCTATAGTGTTCACTGCCCCGATAGCCTGTGCCATAGTATCCGGCTCCACGATTCCCAGTGCTTTCTCCTTCAGGGGAATGGTAAGGTTGACCCCACCAAAACCCATGGCTCTGGCACCTTTAATAGCACCTTCAAGGTCATCCATGGTGACCCTGAACTTGTGGTATTCACAATCCATACCCAGGGCCTTATAGGCAGCATTGTGCATAACAGGTGACAGGCTGTGCTCTACAGGGTCGCCGAACACCGCGAATATGGTTTTCAGATCAGCACCTCCATAAAGTGTTTCAATTCATCTATCCTCAACTGGCCCGGTGCCACCGCATCCTCCACAGCTCCGTAAGTAAGCACAGAACCATAGATGGGTGCCACCACCCTGGTATGGCTCCCCAGTTTTCCCATGGCAATGGTACTCACAGGAAAGTCCGCTTCCTGTGTGACCGTAAGGAGGGCCAGTGTATCAGCGGTACTGCCGGGGGTCACTGCAAGTTTGGCAATATCTGCCCCGGCCGCCATGGCCTGTTTAAGGGTAGCCGTCATAACACTGGCGGGGGGTGTGGCCTTAAAATCATGGGACGAGATAATCAATACCCTGTTCAATGATCTTGCCGCATCTACCACCCTGTTGCGCAGGGGAGCAAAAAGTTCCACGTCCACAGCATCCACCCGGGTCAGTGCAGACATAAGCAGTTCCACCCTGGCCTCCTCACTACCGTCCCAACGCCCGCCTTCCTTTTGGCAGCGGTTGGTGGCTATTATGGGCAGGCCGACCTGTTCATGTAATTTATCCAGCAGCAGGGCCAGTTCTTTTTCATCCTTGATCCCCAGCAGGTCTATCCTTACTTCAAGGATATGGGCACCCATTGATTTGGCCTTACTGGCAGTCGGGATGGGGTCAGCGCCAATGGCAGCCACTATACCCGGTCCCTGCCCCAGGTCAACATGTCCTATCTGTACCATTCCTCTGTACCGTATTATTTTTCAATAATGGTTTCCTCGATCTTCATACCAAAATGACGGGCAGTGTCCTCATAATTGACCATCACCTCATCTCCTTCCTTCAGGACAGCTACTGAAATGGGTTTTCCGTCCTTGCCGACAAGTTTGATAGTCTCTGCATTCTGGAGTATGGTCTTGATAATATAATCATCTACCATGGCTTCAACAAGCAGCATGGGTCTTCTCTCGATCTTGACCCTTCCGACGATGGCAGGCCTCTGGCATCCTTTGGAATCCACTACCATCACTTCATCACCTGCACTAAGTTCTGAGAGGTACTGGGTTTTGTCACCCACCTTGACATAGGCATGGACCGCACCCGCATTCACCCTGAATGGCCTGGCTGCGACATAGGGGCTGTCCTCTGATTCGGAATGCACCAGGAACAGGCCGTTGGACTGGCTGCCAACCAGCATACCTTCACCCAGAATCATTAAGGAACATGTGTCCACACAGACACGGTCCCCCATTCCAACAGGCTTGACCCTGGTGATTGTGGCAACACTAAGGGGTATTTCCTCAGACCCGGTCTGCTCTACAGCCTTAACCGTTCTCTTGATCTCAGATAGGTCATCGGTATCCAGGAGCACCCCGTCTGAACCGTGTTCCATTGTCTCGTATGCGACTATGGTCTCTTCTGCATCCCTGACACCTGATATGATCTTAACGTCCAGTTCCTGCAGGGCTGCGATGAGATTCTCAAGCGGGATGACTTTCCAGTCTGTTCCCACTACGATGATATAATCACATACCTTGCCCAGTTCGGCAGCAAATTCTTCGTACTGTTTATCCTGGATCACTACATATCCGGCTGTGGTCAGTCCCTTATCCTTCAACTGGATTGCCAGGTTGATATCCCTGCTTCCGGACAGGTCATTTGGCAATGGATGTGTGCCGTCGCCTTCGCTGTTCTTACCCACAACAAAGACATCTGCATCCCCTTCCCCGTCCCTGACAAAGGCAGCCACTTTTATGCTGCCCAGTTCCCGTACCAGGGAAATATCGTCTTCATTGACCAGGATGAAGTCTACTCCGGATTCAAGTCCGGTAGTGATCCTCTGTTTCCGGTCATCCCAGTCTCCGGTATCTGCTTTTATCCATAATGTCTTATCAACGTTCACTTCAGTTCCTCCAGGGCTTCCTCCACACTTGTATTGTTATGCACTATCCTGGTGATTGCCCTGGTCATCTTTGTTGGATCGGGATGTTGAAATACATTTCTACCTATGGCGACGCCCCTGCCACCTGCATCCAGGCAGCCCCTGATCATCTCTAAAAACTCAGCATCGGTCTCTGTCTTGGGACCGCCTGCCATGACCACAGGGACCGGGCATCCGGCAACAACGTCCTTGAATGTGTCAGGTTCACCGGTATAGTTGGTCTTGATAACATCGGCTCCCAGTTCTGCCCCCGCACGTGCGGCATGTGCTACCAGTTCAGGGTCATTGGGGTCAGTGATGTTCTTTCCCCTGGGATACATCATGGCCAGCAGGGGCATACCCCAGATATCACAACTTTCAGCAACATTACCAAGTTTTTTCAACTGGTCCGATTCGGTTTCGCTACCTATATTGACATGAACGCTTACAGCATCTGCTCCCAGTTTGATGGCCTCTTCTACTGTACATACAAGCACTTTATCATTAGGATCGGGTCCATGGGCAGTGGATGCACTCATGTGGATGATAAGCCCCACATCGGACCCATAACCCCTGTGTCCGTGCTTTGCCATGCCCTTCTGGAGTAGTACCGCATTGGCACCACCATCGGCAACCTTATCGACCATCTTTGGCAGGTCTACCAGCCCGGTCACAGGGCCCACTGATATGCCGTGGTCCATTGGTATTATTACTATATTCCTGCTCTGCCTGTCCAATATTCGTTCTAATCTAATGCTTTTTCCGATTTCTGACATAAGTCCACCTTACTGTGTTAGTGTGTGACATAGTAGCACGATTCACTATATAAGGATATCGTTTTTATTAGCAAAATAAGGGTTAATGTAAAATATTAAAAGGTTGTAATATTCTGTTCAGTAGCGAAAATTTCTTTCCGTGAAAAAAGAAACGAAGGCCCTGTAAACTTTCATCAATCATTCTCTTAGGTTTTGTTGATCTGGTTTACAGGACTTCCACATTATTGCTATTTTAAATGCCCACTTATATCGAAATTTGGGAAAATTTACTTTATAGGTTGGACCTTTTTAGCTTTTCTAGCATGAAGCTGCTCATTGAATTTTTTTAGCCTATCTGTTTCCTCTTTAGAAACTTTGTCTGCCATTTTATTCACCTCTTATTCAATGTGTTCTGCCTGCCAGCACTCATTGCAGGCATATAAGCACATTTAGATTTTTCGCCCAGTTCTGTATTTAGTCCTGAAAGCGAAACTAATACTAAGTTTCAACTAATTGTACATAAATATATGTGATAAATACCAGGATGATTTCGGGCGCTCTACAAAATAGACAGTTCCACAATCAATCACCCAGCATCTCGCTGAGGTTCAACTGCCTGGTATCCTTTTTAACCTGGAAGAGATCACTGGCAGTAGTGGTGACCTGTTCCCTGTATTCGGGCAGTGTATATACACCCAGTCTCCAGTTATCCATATGCGCCTGCTCCAGGTTGCGCACTATGGGTGATGCCTCGTCCAGCCGGACCATCCTGCCGTTGAACACAATATTGGCCTTCATTTCACTCATGTCTGGCATCCCTGGTATATCCACCATCACATACTCGATAGGTACTCCCGCTTCCTCTGCCAGTTCCTGTTCAAGTCGTTTTGGGCTGTTCCGGTAACGCTCCACCACTTCCCTGTTTACCGATGCAAGACTGGCATACAATGAACGTTTGAAGAGTTTACGTTCCCGAATCCTTACCATCAGTTCGGCAGCATAGCCGCCGGCATCCATTAACCCGGCTTCCAGCATGCCGTCATCCATGGATTGCAGCCCGGCAGTTTCCAGTGCCCCGTCGGAAATGGCAGCCTGGCAGGCTCGCAGCAACATGGTCTCTGCAATCCTGCTTACATGATGATAATATACTGTAGGGTGCATGAAAAACCTGGACACCAATAAGCTTTCGCAAGCTTGCAGGCCCCCTGTTTCGATCACGAATTTTCCCTCATAGAATTTAAGGGAATGAATGAGTCTTTCCAGATCGATGACGCCGTAGGCCACACCAGTATAATGGGCGTCCCGTACCAGGTAATCCATACGGTCCATGTCTATCTCGCTGTTTAGCACACTGCCGATCTGGGTCTCACCCCTGATGTGGGCGGTGATGTTGGATGGCTTTATCGAGAACTCATCCAGGATAGCTGCAAGTTCAGGCTGCCTGAGTATATGGGATATCTCATCATGCCCGCGTCTTGTATATTGCCTGAGGAGGTCTTCGGTGACATGGGAGAATGGACCGTGCCCCACATCGTGCAACAGTGCAGCGACCCTGATCTCATCGGGTGTGTCATGGTCAATGTGCTCAAGCAACTGGCATGTCAGGTGATACGTACCCAGGGAGTGCTCGAACCTGGTATGGTTGGCTCCTGGATAGACCAGGTGTGACAGGCCGAGCTGGCGAATCCTGCGCAGCCGCTGCATCTGGGGTGTATCGATAATTGCTAGTGCCAGTTCATCCAGTTCGATATAACCGTGAATGGGGTCCCGCACTACCTTCATGGTTAAGGAATTATATTTAAGGTAGATAAACATATGGCAGTTCATATTCATAAACAAGGAAAGTGATGCTTATTTGCGGGTTCACTACAGGTTGAAAGAGACTATTGTAACACTGGGTGCTGATAAGGAAGAGCATATCGAGATAGCCAGGGCTGCCATCCGCAAACAGCGAAGCCTCCTGGAGGGTTATATCAGCTCAGACCCTTTTTTCAAGATCACACTTGAACCCTATGATGTGCCGGACTCAGCCCCTGAGATAGTTCGCAGGATGGCAGGGGCATGCAGTACAGTAGGCATAGGGCCCATGGGTGCTGTGGCCGGGACCATTGCATGGATGGCAGTGGAGGCCATGGTGGATGCGGGAGCTACTTATGCCTTTGTTGACAATGGAGGGGATATTGCGCTTTTAACTGACCGGCCCCTGTTAATTGGTATATTTGCCGGTAATTCTTCAATAAAGGACCTGGGGCTTGAAGTGCAGCCAGGTGACGCTATCCAGGGCATCTGCACTTCATCGGGTACGGTGGGGCCGTCTATCAGTTTCGGGACTGCCGATGCCGCCCTTGTGGTGTCCGGGGATGTGTCGCTGGCGGATGCGGCGGCTACGGCGCTGGGTAATGCTGTGCCGGATGAGGGCGAGCTTGAGGTAGCCTTTGATGTGGTCTGGGGAGTGCGTGCCATCCAGGGTGCAATGGTGATCAAAGATGACGGGTTTGCGGTATGGGGAGAACTGCCGAGGCTGGCCAGGGCCAGGATGAAGCCGGATTTTATTACACGTGGTTAAGCTGTTTTTCTACCTGTGACTGTGCATTATCAAAACCGTTTAAAAAATATTATATATCATAAAGTTAAGTAGTTAAGTATAGAAAAAAAAGGTATAATATTATATAAATGTGAATTTTATAATTCCAATGTTGTCGGGAGTGAGTTGATGTACAATAAATTTACCACTGAAATCCCAGGAATAGAGCTTTCAGAGTTCTGCAAGATAAATTATATTCGCGTCCTGTCAATTATTGATTCCCCCAGTCAATGGAATGGTATATCAGCTGATCATGTCAATATGCTTGTTGAATTCGAATCGAACCGTATACCCGGGCTGATCAAATTAGGTAAGATCAAGATTGAGTTGTCAGTACTTCTCGGGTGCATTGTGGATATTTGGACATCACCGGATATCAGTCATTACTCCAGGCAGGAAGTTATAAGCTCTGCAGAACCGCTGTATGCTTAGGGTTGATTTTTGGCCTGATCGGTCTGCTGTGTTATGGGGTAAGTAGTAGTTAGCAGTCATTAATTGGGGCTTATGTTCGGGCAAGTGAGTTTTTCTGTTCTGTTGATACATGATTATACTAATCGTGTTTCAACTATTTTTGCTTCAACATATTACTAAATTATGGAACATGAGATGGTTTGTCTGCTGTGTTCGGAATGGGTGCAGAAGTTTCCCCTCCGCCATGGCCGCCATACTCGCAATGGCAAAGTTCCATAATCCAGTTATGTAGTACAAAGTTGTAATATCATCACAATAAATACATAATTTATTTGTAATATAAAGCGATGATATTACTTTGTGTTCAACATGGTAACAATAAACAGCACCTTTAATAACTTTTCCGAAATCCCAATCTTTCACAACG
This sequence comes from Methanosarcinales archaeon, assembly GCA_030610815.1. GTDB lineage: Archaea > Halobacteriota > Methanosarcinia > Methanosarcinales > Methanocomedenaceae > Methanocomedens_A. Next base: position 6 of record JAUWRA010000101.1, on the reverse strand, counting down.
TTTTCA
>JAUWRA010000084.1 GCA_030610815.1 Methanosarcinales archaeon | reverse complement strand
GCCACTACCCATAGCTGGGACTGCATCGAGAGTTTCGCCAAAGCGGCTATCGCTCGCAAAGATGTTGAAGGAGTGTTGTTCCGGGTTGGTCGAAGCGTCAGGGAGAGTGATCGAGGTCAAGTGATTGCTACTGTTTTTGATGAGGACGCACTTTACAATATTACTCAAGCTGATGTGGAAGTACGGTGATGGCAATGTCCGAGCGCATCCTACTGGTTGAAGGCGATGCAGACCGAGGTTTTTTAGAGGAAATTTGTAAAACTTTGAGGCTTCAGGCAAGTGTGAAAGTTGCACAGCCAAAACATATTGAGGGGTTTCATAATGGCAAAGAGGGCGTGTTTAATGTACTTCCAATTTGGCTAAATCAACTGAGTGATGCAACGGTTACACGCCTTGCTGTTATTGTAGACGCCGATAGTGAAGAGGATGGTGGTGGGTACAATCGTGCGATAGAAAGGATTACAGAAATCGTGAAGCCGTATGGGTTTACTTTGGCATCCAATCCAGTTGGCGGCATTTATTTTCAACATGACGACGACTTGGCAGATTTTGGTTTGTGGGTGATGCCAAACAACTGCGATGAAGGCATGTTGGAAGACTGGATAAAGCGTTGCGTTCACTCGAATGAAAATAAACTTTTTACGCATGCTCAGGAAGTGGTGGACACATTGCCACTGACCAAGTTCAAACCCATACATATTAGCAAGGCAGAGGTAGCGACTTGGCTGGCTTGGCAGAAAAAACCTGGGCATGGACTTTATCTTGCCGTTGAAGATCAACTGATTGATATGGACAGTGAATTGTTTCTGGAATTGAAAGATTGGCTTACTCATATCTACAGTTCAGAGGACATATAAATCAGATACCGTATCCACTTCAAATTAGAGGGCAAAAATGATAGCCACAGAGAAATGTAAAAACACTCTGTGTCCGATGTGGCTTAAAAATTCGCATGAATTATATATTTTTACAGCTATGTCCCCACCGCCCGCACACAACACACTCAACCCACGCTCGGCGCATGAGCACCCATACGTAGGCTCCAATGCAGGGGGGAAGAGAAAGTGCAGTTCATTTGTTGCAAAATTTTAAGCACCGTGGATGCCAAAAGAATAATATGATCTTATCAAGGAGTCCAGAGCCGAAATGCCCTGGAACTGAGGATGTAAGTTTGATGAGTGGCGTCTGATCTATGTAGGAATAATGGAACTGTTAGATTAAAATTCAACCATAGTTTTGTTAACTGACTCAGTTCCAAGTAAATTATCTATTAATTTCTTGAAAATTATTGAAGTAAAAAGATTTAATAAGAACTAAACGCATTTTAAGTCCATATTAGTCGGTGGTGAGAATATTGACGAAGATTAATCCAAAAAACTTCATCTGTTTAAAGATGATGATATTGAGAGAACGTTTAAAGAAAGAGATATAAGAGGAACACATGCACAGGAGGCTGTTTGAATGATCAAGAATCTATCAATTAAGAATTTCAAATCCATCAAAGACTTGAATCTCCACACCAAAAGAATAAATCTCTTCATCGGGGAACCAAATACAGGCAAATCCAACATACTTGAAGCCCTGGGACTGCTGAGCTGGTGCAATTATTTAAGCAGCGACCTCGCAGAATATGTACGATTACAGGGCATACAGAACCTCTTTTATGATGACCTGCTTGACCAGCCACTTGAGATATCAACAGATGAATATAATGTCAGTGTAAGATTTGAAAATGATACGTTCAACTTTGAGGTAGCACAATTAAAAGGCAATGAGGTAGTCAGTAAAAGTACATTGTGCAGTGCTAATTATTCAGGAGACATATCAGGGCAAACAGAAATCCTGAAAGAAGCCGAATCCATAAAATTCTACAGATTCTCACACCTGGACAAATTTCCAGACAAAAAGTCATCGTTCCTACTCCCTCCCCATGGTTCCAACCTGTTTGCAGTTGTAATGGCAAACAAGAAATTCAGGGATACAATGGCCAGGTTCTTCAAGAATTTCGGGTTAAACCTTGTGCTCAAACCCCAGGAAAGAACGTTCGAAGTCCAGAAACAAGTAGAAGATGTGGTTTTCAGCTATCCCTATACACTGACCTCGGATACACTCCAGACCATATTATTCCATGTCATCGCCATTGAGTCAAACAAGAACTCCACTTTGGTTTTCGAAGAGCCTGAATCCCATGCCTTCCCTTACTACACAAAATACCTGGGTGAAAAAATAGCACTTGATGAGTCGAACCAGTATTTCATAGCCACACATAACCCGTACCTGTTGCTGTCCATCCTTGAGAAGGCAAAAAAAGATTCTGTGAACGTCTTTATTACATATTTCAAGGACTACCAGACAAAAGTCAAATGCCTCACAGAAGAACAGTTATCAGAGTTAATGGATTATGACCCGTTCTTTAATTTGAATTCTTTCATTGAAGAGGAATAAAACGATGATCTTGGTTGAATGCGACCCGGACGAGTTCTTTGTCAAAAGTATGGGATTTTCAAGGAAAAAGATAAAACACGAAAGCGGCAAGGGAAACGTCCTAAAAAAATTAAAGAATGACCCGATGACCATTGGGATGATCGATGAAGACCCCCACAGCAGCCAGCCGTCTGAGATGAAACGCTACATCGAAGCTGAGAAAAAAGACACGATCAAGTTACTGGTACGGAATGATAATACAGGAAAAAAAGTCATCCAGATATCACCTTATCTTGAACACTGGCTTATAAACAGGGCTAAGCAAAACCAGATATCATTAAAGGATTATGATCTTCCAGATGACCCGGTAGAAATGCATGATATAACTCATATTGAGAGAAATAAAAACTTCCAGAATTTTCTGAATGAACTTATTAAAAAAGATGTTGAAATAAAAACAATACAAAAATGGATTAAAGAGGCGATCAAATGAAGCCATTACTGCCATCCAAAACGCAGGGATGTCATGACCGGATACGCAGCTCAACTACCGGGCTCAACTGCTAATACCTTTCACAAGTGAATACAGCAGGTAAACCACAGACATGACCAGAACGATCGTAGCCCCCGACGGCACATCAAACAGATACGACAGCCATATCCCGCCACTGCTGAAAACCGCACCGAACACGATAGAAAGCATCATCATCTTTTTAAGATTTGAGGTGAACTGCCGGCTCATAGCCGCAGGGATCGTCAACAGGGCAATGACCAGGATTATACCAACCACACGTATCAGTACCACAATGGTAAGAGCAATAAGGCATAACAGGATAAGGTACAGGCGCTCTGCGTGAACTCCGCGCACAGTTGCAAACTCCTCATCAAAACACAGTGCAAGGAATTCCTTATAAAACGAATACACCACCAGGATAATGATCGCATCCAGTATCAGCATCAGGACGATATCAGAGAACGGCACTGTTAGGATATTCCCGAACAGATAGGTCATCAGGTCCGGAGCATAGCCCGGCGTCAAGCTGACAAGGATGATCCCGATCGACATTCCCATCGCCCACAATATCCCAATAGCAGTATCTTCCGGGAGCCTGGATCGTTTACTCACCCACCCCATGCTCAGTGCAGAAGCAATGCTGAACGGCAGCACTCCAAGAATTGGATTGATCCCGAGGTAGTAGCCAAGTCCAATTCCCCCAAACGATGCATGGGCGATCCCGCCGCTGATAAAGACAATCCGCTTCACCACCACATAAACCCCGATAATGCCGCAGGAAATACTGGCAAGTATGCCGGCCATGATGGCATTTCTTATAAATTCGTACTGCAGCAGTTCCATCATGTAAAAACCCTTCAATGTTTCTTTAGTACCCTGTGCGGAACACCGTGAGCGATCAGCTCGACAGGGCAATGATACGTAGCTTCCAGATCCTCAGCAGTCAGTTCTTTTGAGTCGTGGTAATACAGCCTGTGGTTCAGGCAGGCAATCTTATCCACATAAACAGAAACCGCACTGATATCATGTGATACCAGGACAATCGCCATTTTAGTTTTTAGTTTTTCTAACAATTCATAAAATTCTTCCTGTATGATCGTATCTATACCTGCTGCAGGTTCATCCAGCAGAAGCAATTTCGGATTAGCAGCCAGTGCTCTTGCTATGAAAACTCTATGCTGCTGCCCACCTGATAGTTTTCCGACCTGTCTGTCTTTATACTCAAGCATATCCATCTTTGCAAGTGCATCCAAAGCCGCCTTTTTATCTTCTTCACTGTATCGTTTGAACAAACCGGTATGACCCAGACGTCCCATTAAAACAACTTCCCAGACGCTCACAGGGAATTCCAGATCAAAAAGGCTGTATTGAGGCACATATCCAATGTATTTCCTGGATATTTGAGGTGTATCACCAAACACCCTGACTGTCCCTTTGCTGGGTTTTATCAATCCTAATATAACCTTAAGTAGAGTGCTTTTTCCTCCCCCGTTCACTCCTATGATGCCTAAAAAATCGTGCTCTTTTATAACAAGATTTATCTCTTCGAGTACGGGTATACTGTCATAATGCACCCAGACATCCTTGATAACGACAACATCGGCAGTCATGTTCATGTCAGACCTTGAGCAATTGTATTAGAAACTTTGCGCAGATTTGTTATATAGTCTTTTGCCAGGGGGTCTACGGGTACAACATTACCTCCAATTTCCTTTGCTATTACCTCTGCACTCTTTGTACTGAACTGGGGCTGGACAAAGATAACCCTGATATTATTCTCTTTAGCGGTTTTAATCAAATGCTCCAGGTCGCTGGCACTTGGTTCTTTGCCTTCGACCTCAACCGCTATCATTGTCAGGTTGTAGTCGCGTGCGAAATAGCCCCAGGAGGGATGGAAAACCATGAATGTACGGTTATCGAAGCCTGACAGGGACTCGTTGATATCTAAGTCAAGGGCCTCAAGATCATGGATATATTGCTCTTTATTCTGTTCGTAATACGTTCTATTAGCAGGATCGACCCGGACCAGGCCATCACAAATATTCTGCACCAGGATCTTAGCATTCGCAGGAGATAACCATATGTGTGGGTCCATACCACGTTTATCACTATCATCCCCGGAAATTTCTTCATCATGATGGTGTTCTTCCATTGTTATTAGCGTGATACCTTCTGATGTGTCAACGAGCAGCATATCCGGGTTGACGGACCTGATCTTATCCAGCCAGACTTCTTCGAACGGAAGCCCTGAACCTACATTGGCATACATTTTGGCACTGCTGACTGCCTTTAGCTGACTTGCAGTGGGCTCATAGGTAGCCGGACTTGCCCCAGGTGATATCATGACAATGACCTCTACTTTATCGCCGCCGACCTGCTCCACAAAATCAGCTTGGGGCAGGATGCTGACCACAACAATTAACTTTTCCTGGCTGGTTTGAGGTTGGGTTTTCTCTATACATGCATTGCCCAGAACGACTGCAATGAGAAGAATTATGGCGTGCAGTATTTTGTAATTCATTTTGATTGGCACCCACTTTTTAGGATAATGTGCAAGTATATGAGTTGCGGATGTACAGATAGTCCATCCAGACCGCAGATATCCAACGTATTTAATCTATAAAGACCTTTATTATTTTTTTTTCATCAACTCCGGTTCTTTTGGATTCATTTCCAGTTCAACCACTTTCTTTTCGCTTATCAACAGCTCATATTTTTCACTGATATCTTTCACCGGGTTGGATATCAGTGGTCCAACGTAAGGCTTAAATGTAATGAATCGCATTCAGAAGTACCCGAAACATCGTGTGTATACACGGATTTCACAGCGTCCGGATAGTGTAGGGGACTATCATGAAGGCCTGTCGAGCCTCCGACCCGGGTTCGAATCCCGGTCCGGGCGTTTTTCTATTTTTGCACCTTAGAGATGAGTTATAATTCCTTTTCCTCACCCGGCTTGAATATCTCAACCTCGACCGGGCAATCCTGCTTGAACTCCCAGGGATTCACTGATATCGCAGGAAATGACCCATAATGCATAGGAATCACAAGTTCGGGTCTTATAAGGTCAACCGCCAGCAGTGCATCCTTTATTCCCATAGTGTACCGATCCCCGATCGGTAGCATGGCAATATCAATCCCCTCATCCCCTATCAATCTCATATCACTGAACAACCCTGTATCCCCGGCATGGTATATGGTCTTATTGAACTCCCTGTGCTTCAGGATGAATCCTGCCGGATGACCCATGTTTGAGGAATGCAGTGCCTCCACCATCTTGATATGCCAGTCGCCAACAGTTATTGTGCCGCCGATATTCATCCCTTCGGTTCTCAACCCTTCTGAATCAGCATATTTCGCAACTTCATGAATGGCAACAATCACTGCATTATTGCGTTTTCCTATCTCAAAGGCATCTCCCAGATGGTCATCATGGTCATGGGTCAGGCAGATAATGTTACAACTGACCTCACCAGGTGTTGTCCTGCACTTGGGATTTCCGCTTAAAAACGGATCTGTTAGCAGGTCTTCGATTAAAAAAGCCGAATGCCCAAAGTATGTTATTTTCATAACAGTCAGATTAAAAAGATCATATTTAGCACTTATGAAGCTGTATCAATCCTGAGTCCTGACTGCATCTGCGCATACTAAAAGACAGTTCTTGCATATTGAAGTGCTTTTTTAGCATCATCTACATCGATATTGATTGGAACATTATATTCTTTTAATATATCTATATATTCTGACAGGGTAAGTTTTTCTATCTTTGCTCCCATACCAAAACTTACCTTACCTTGCTTATATAGTTCGATCGAGTTCATTTTCTGTATATTCGTATTCATTACCTAATCTACTGAAAACGTATTGTAATATCAAGATTTCGGAAAAGTTATTAAAGTGCTGTTTATTGTGATGATATTACTACTTTGTACTACATAACTGGATGATAGAATAATGCCGTACTGGCGTAAACAAATATTTATTAACTCTGGTTTCCTGTAAGTGTCTACATGCAAATAGAAATAGTCAACTCCTGGTAGTTAAGGAAGGTATGCATTATTAGATTTAATTTGGTTATACTTCTATGCGCTCTTCTTCTCGCAACATCTGCCATTAATCCATCGTCAGCATCCGGCATTACACACCCGGTAATACTCGAGTTTCTTCCAAATCCGGAAGCTCTGATGGATAAGGGTGAGTATGTGGTTATCTACAACCCGACAGGTCAGGGAATTGATATATCAGGTTTTATTCTCACAGACCTTGAGGGAGAGTTTGAAATACCTGGCGGAACAATCCTTGATCCGGGATCGAACTACCAAATCGAACTTCCAGCAAACGGGATCCAGCTCAGTAACAGTGGAGACGAGGTGATACTTCTCGATAGTACGTCACGCATGGTGGATTGTGCAATTTACGGAGGCTCAGAATATGAGGGGGAGGGCTGGCAGGGTTCTATGCTTGGTAGCGCTTCTGAAGAGCGCATATTCAGGCGCTTCTATCTTGATCAGGACACTGATACTGCATATGAGTGGCTGCCTCTTAAAGAGTATTACCGCGGGCAGTCAGAGTTTATGCCATCTTCAAGATCATTTTCAGGCGAGGTAACAGTATTTGTGTCGCCGGATTGCAGTCTTGAGATTCTCCAAAAGGAGATCCGGAGTGCATCCGTTCTCAGAGTGAATGTCTATCTTTTTGAAAGCCAGGATATTGAACGTGAGGTGATAGATATGCTCAGTCGAGGTGGAACGGTGTATATTCTCATAGAGGGCAGCCCTGTTGGCGGTATCAGCGATCCTGAAGTCAAAATACTCAGACACATCATGGAAAAAGGGGGAGAGGTTCGTTTCAGTAATGATTCGCTTTACCGGCTGAACCATGCAAAGTACGCACTGATAGACAGCGACACCCTTATTCTCGGTTCTGAGAACTGGAACATTGGTGGTTATCCGCCTGATGGCTTGATCGGAAATCGTGGCTGGGGTGTTGTCATAAGCGACAGGGAGATATTCCATGATATGTCTTCCGTGTTTGAGCATGACTGGGCACATGGAATTAAGGTTAGTCCCGGTGACCTGCCACAGGGATCAAGATCAGATACAGACGAGCCAGATGACCGTATCGGGCATACGGTTTTTGAAGCAAAGGATATAAACGGTGAGTTCACAGCGAGCTTGATCATCGGACCTGACAATACTCTCCATTATGAAACGATCATCGAAATGATCAACTCTGCTGAAAAGACGCTCTATATCGAGCAGGCGTATATAAGAAGGGACTGGAGAAACGATGAGAGCCCTTACCTTCAATCTGCGATCAATGCTGCAATGCAGGGTGTGGAAGTGAAAGTCCTCCTTGATTCAATGTGGTACAACACAAACGAGGAGAATGATAATGATGAACTCTGCAACTACCTGAACGATCTCGCCTCAGAGGAAAACCTGAACCTTGAGGCACGGCTTGTGAAACGGGATGGAATTACAAAAATCCACAATAAAGGTGTGATCGTTGACGGGCAGAGGGTACTGATCTCCTCGATAAACTGGAACAAACATAGCCCTACCTACAACAGGGAGATCGGCATCATAATCGAAAATCCCGAGCTTGCAGCATACTATACCAAAGTCTTCCTCTATGACTGGAACCTGGGTATAACAGAGACAGAATCATCAAAAACAATCATAAATCCCTTAATAGTGGCGGTGATGATACTGCTCGCTGCATCAATGATATATTTAATAAAGCAATGGCTGGGTAAATCCGGGAAATAGCTTTGATCTTCGTAAATCCTTTCAGGTCACTTTCTTTTCCAATCCCAAGGTATTTTTTCACGACTGCTGTTGATAAGCTACGAGCAAACAAATTTATGGAATGAAATAAATGATAATAATTGGGCAAATTTAATAATAAGCATCAGAATGGGTAATTTATGGCATTATTGGCATCAAAGAGCAATCTGGTACTTGGTATATCTGGTGTGGTCGAGAAAATTAAAACTATTGGTTGAGATAAAGTACGGTTTATCGTTTTATATGGTTCTGCAGCAAAAGGGGAAATGACAGAATTATCTGATATCGACCTGGCTGTGTTCTATAAGGGTGATAAGAAAGAAAGGTTTGATTTCAGGGTGAAGGTCCTTGGCAGGGTCAGCAATGAATTTGATATTCAAACCTTCCAGGATCTACCGCTCTACATCCAAAAAGACATTGTGTCGTCAGGCAATGTTATATTTTATAGGGGCTACAGTGAACTATTCTGCACTTTTCTAAGAACTATCAGGGAATTTGAGCATTTCAAGCCGCGTCTTGATATGTATTATTCAGGTCTGGGGGTGTAATGCATAGAACAAAAAGACAGGATGCGCATATTTTCGAAACTTGATGAGATGACAGGGTATATTGAAGAACTCAAGGAAATGCTACCAGATAAAGAAGAATATTTACAGCACTTAATTAGGAGGCAGGTATGCGAAAAGACAATCGAGGTGGCCATCGAATCATTAATCGATGTATCGGCAATGATATTTGTGGATCAAAGGCCAATCTCAAAAAGTCAAATTAAATAACCTTTCGGTCCCCGGAAACAGTCTTAATATACATCTGCCCGGTCTTTACATCAAATTCCACAATACGCCCGAAATCCCCACCAACATCCCGGGCAACAATAGGGATATTCCTCTGTTTCAGAATTTGTGTAGCCAGTTTAATATTCTTTGCACCTATGCTTTCATCATCATCCTTAGACGTCTTGAACATTCTTGAACCGCCACACATCTTTGCCACCATGTTCTCCTGCTCGCACCCATATCTTTTCATACCATTTATCATTTCATCTATAGCATTATCCACGTATTTCCCTGGTTTGCTATTAGCAATGCCAGTCAAGTTAGTTGGAAGCATAACATGTGCCATGGCTCCGACGGCCATGGTTGCATCGTGAATAGTAAGTCCGAGGCATGACCCCAGACCATATATGGCTAAAATATCCTCATTCCTGGAAATAACCATCTCAGCCATATTGACCCGTTTATATGCCAATATTTTACCTCCCTGTGAACACCATATATTGCAATTTTCGTAGTTTCAATACAATCTTTTGACAGGATTTACAGGATATACAGGATTGGATCGTATCCTGTCAATCCTGTTCACCCTGTCTGATATTTCCATTTTCTTGAACTCCGGTCTTTAGGCGAATTCTATCAGCTATGAATTTGAACGACTCCTGTTCCAGCAGCAGCAATATATGGATGCTGACAACATCATCTGCGATCATCAATTCAGTCTTAATGATCATGGACTGGATTGTTTCCGGTTTTAATCTTAATATTATATCCTGGGTAATTGCCCCCATCATATCTATTTTGACATGTGGTACAAACGGGATGATGACAATATCCAGCATGTTCCCGATAGCACTTATATAGGAGCCGCATAAAATATTGCTTAACTCACCCAGACCGGACAGACCAGGAGGACTTGCCATATAATCTTCATCCACCTCCACTTTGAGCAAATGAGATAGATGGTGTTTTGCCAGTTCAACCGGTATGAGAGTTAATAAGTAACCATCCAATTCATTGACAAACTCATGTTGGGTACCAGCAACCACAATACCCGGATCACCTAACAAATACTGGATATCTTCCAGTGGAATGAAGAATATTTCACTCAGCTTTAGATTCACTTTACATCCCAGAATATGGGATAAGGCAGTTGCGCCCATTCTCCCGCTTAAACGGCCCAGTCTATCCA
>JAUWRA010000053.1 GCA_030610815.1 Methanosarcinales archaeon | reverse complement strand
CAGCATATAGATAAGATTTTTTCAACTGAAGTGACATAAAATAAGTTACAAAAATAACGAGGAGAAAGGCTAACGTATGTGATTTCTGTTAATTATTGTAGATATTTGGGAAATATATATTTACGTGGAAATCCCTGTACTATTGAAACACGATTGATATTAGATAAATTTTGTGAATGCCCGCCACCCACGCACCCCCATCCCCGGCCGCCCTTTCAGCATACCATGTCTGGCGATGGGAGGTGGTGAAGCGTAAGAATGAATGGGGGCTGGTAAAGTGCAAAATCATAAAAAACACTCTAAATCAGGTTCGGTTTAATTTATACGGGGCATACTGAGATTGAAGATTGAATAACTATGCTCCAATGAGTAAAAAAATATTTCCTAAATCCTTAACCAAAATTAAATAGGCGCATGGATTTAATGTTTGTAATGTACACATCAAATGTGTATCAAAATAATGAACAAATTAATAGAAATTTATATATCATTTTTTCATACCATTTATTCCTCGAAATATGAGACTGTCGGAAAAGTCCATATTTCGAGGTATTTCAACTTATCCAATAAATGCAGCACAACGCAACATAGCGTTTTACTTGCCAATATTGGTTAAAATGTTTCGATTTTACCACTTTTCCGACAATCTCAAATATCGTAATAATTAACAAATTAAAAAAATCCCCGAATCATTTAGAAAACTTTATTGCAACATCTAATGTTATTCTTAATTAATGAGCGATATAGTCGGGTGGTTTAATTGGAAACCGTCAAATTAGCATTTTGACTTAAGAAACTATCTGTTTTTTTTAGATAGCCTAAATTTATTATCACATCAAACGTTGCGCTATTAATGACTACCAGATGAAATTGATATCGCGGCATATTTGATCAAACCGACAGGTTTAAATACTTTACTTAGTCCGCCTCTGATGACGGAAATTTCAAAGGTTTACAAAGGAGTTCTCATTACAGACTCCCTTGAAAACTATATCGATAAAGAGCATGTCTCGTTATGTCAATTTTTATTTTTCCTTAACATAGCTGACATAGCACAATATGTAAAGAATAATTTCTACACTGATAAAACTTGGCATTTCAAGTATGATGTAGAAGCAATGATCAAACTCGTTGTAGTAAAATTCTTCAGGCAAAGGTCATTTAAGAAGACTATCAGCAATTTAACAGAGGATGAAGCGTGGTTACTTGGTTTTCAAGAGAAAGATAATTCAATTCCAATTCCAATTCCAACAGGATCAGCTCTTCATCATTTCGTGAAATATAGACTTGGAGTTGAAGGTATTGATAAAATAATGCTGATGTTAGGTGAAAAAATCGCCAAACTTTCAAATTCAAATGAAGCAAAATTGGATTCAACACCACTCGAAGCTTCCAGGTATTCTAAAAATAGTGAATTCAATCCACACTATAATTGCAAAATGGATAAGGCTCATATTACAATGATTGGTACATATCCGGTTTATATGACCTATACTGACGGAGTTGCTGGCGACTCACCTGAATTACCATCACACATAGATGCTCTTTTGAAAATGGATGTTAATATTGATGAGTATCGTCTTGATGGTGCTTATGATTCCTTTCAAAACCATGCTGATATCTGGTATAAATTGAATGCCAATCCTTTAATTTCATTGGGTGTTGATGCAGTAATTAATGATGAAGGTAAACCTGAAAGGATTGATCATTGGGTAAATAAGATGTGGAAGCTTGGTGGATCAAAATATATGAAGATCGATGAGAAATTAAAGCTTTTATATGAAAATGACAGGCAGGAACAGGTGGGCATGTATATTAGAAATAAGAATTTGGAGGATAAAACCTTCCCGGATTCTATTAATCTCAGACAGGAATGTGAAAGGATTCATGGACATATAAAAAATACATTGAAATTCGATGTTAGATATATAGTTGACAATAGTAGAGAACTATATGTGAAATTGAATTTTATTACATACCAATTGTTGTTATTGATAAATTTAGCAAACGGCATTGAACCTGCAAACGCTTTTGAGAAATTCATATAATCTTGGATCAACCTTAATTTGAGGATTGATTCTTTTACAATATAGCTTATGCTATCGACTTTTTTAGTTTAATCAATTTATTGATTGGACATGTGTATATGTATGCGTAAATATTATTATCTGTTATTATAATATATTTAATATGTTTTGTGATTTTTATTTATACTTTGCAGTGATTATTATCGCCAATCAAATTAGAAACGCCAGATTACATTCTAATTTGACGGTTTCTTTAAATCTCAGGAATTCCCTAAAAGAAAGAGTGTCAACCTTGAACTCAAAAATCCTCCCGGATAATGTCTCTTTTGACTTCTTCCTCAAAAACAGTGACTCCGAACCTGACAGGATTATTTTCACACGCTTGCCGTGAATATCATAAATCCTTTTCACCTGGTCTTCCCAGTTCGTCAGCTTCTGAATTTCATCCAGCAGCAGCAGGTATTTGCCCTCCTTGATATTCTTCCCCATCAGTTCTTCATATTCTCTTATTACCTCACTGACCTGTGCATCCCTGAAATCATCAAAGGAAAAGTAAATAACATTCTGAGGGTCCAACCCGCCATCAATAAAGTCCGAAGCGATCTTGAACATCAGTGTCGTCTTACCCACTCTTCTAAGTCCCGTAAATGCGATGATCTGGGGGAGCGATAAAAATTTGGATACATGTTCAAGAATATCCCTCTCATGATATTCCAGTTCAAATTCTCCCTTCCACCATTCATTGGAGTCCGGAAGCACCTGTCTAATGTGTGTCATGTATAATTAACCCAGATTCGATTCTATGTTAATTATACTCGTCATATATTAGATAAATCTTTGGTATTCAAATACCTCACAACCGAGCACGCCTTCAGCCACAACTCACGGGGGTTGGCGCAAGGTAGTGCCCTCACCCAAACCCACAGCAAAGACCGCTAAACACAGAAAGATAAAAGTCAGGAATTGTCAAATGAGAATTAAGTCAACAATAAAGCCTCAACACCAAAAGATCTGACAACCCCAAAATTAACAAACATTGAAGTTTACTTTCACAATTATATTCTTTCTTTGATCAACTCTCCCAGCTTTTTAGCCTCTGCCATTACATCAGGTTCGTCCTTAACTGACCTGTAACTTTTCAAAAATCTGGCAGACCCGTTAACATACGGTTTATTATCTGGCAGGAGTTCAAGATATCCTTCATATGCCTCCTCAACACCGAAGTCCATCCCTGTCAACTCTTTCGAATATACATTCCAGATAGTAAATGCACAGCTCTCGCCAGGTCCGCACACAAAACAGCACGGTGTCCCTTTAGCAGTCATGGTACCTACAACTTCCATACCTCCTGCCTTCAGGGCATCTCCCATCCACTGAGCCACCATCTGCTCAGACGCCACACCTACAGCCAATGTTACTGCTACTTTTTTGCTGAGTAGTAACTTGAGATGACGCTTTGAGTAAAGACGCTCAATAAACGCCTTCATAAAAGCGCTTGCTGCGCCGTAGTAGGTGGGTGATCCAATCACGATACCATCCGCTTCCATTACTTTTTCGGAGAGCCACCTGAAATCATCATGAACCACACATACATTCGTGTGTACGCATTTCATGCATGCAATGCAGGGACCCACGTTAATTTCTGAAAGTTTGACAAACTCGGTCTCAGCCCCGGTTGCATCAAGTACGGCTTTCACCAAAACATCAGTGTTGCTGTTCTTTGTGGGACTTCCACTAACACCAAGTACTTTCATGATCTGTCCCCCTGGAAAATCGACATCTTGATATCAAGTACATCCATGAACATGTTACAGCCTGTGAGCAGTTCCATTACACTTTCTAAAGGTCTTATTCTTGTCATTTTGATCAACTACAATATACTTACAGCCCAGCTCTTTCAACAATAACGTCAGCTACCTGTTTTTCATCGTTGAATGGGAAGTCGCTGGCCTTTAGCAGTTTTACTGCTTCACCTGCGCTAACTTCAAGATCACCTGCTTTGCAGGTGGTGTTTGCACCGTCAGGGAATGCTGCCAACAGGTCTTCCGGTGACATTATTGGGAACTTTGCGCTGGCAAGTCCCCCTATGATCTGGGCATGGATCTCATCTCTGGCATTCATACTTCTGTCTCCATCATTGATCGTATCTCACTGGCTGTTTTGGAGATCGGACAGTCATTTCCATGTGTCTCACATCCGAAACACGCGCTTTTCACAGCTTCAAGTGACCTCGCAGCATCTTCTTTTGTTAAATTATTATTCCCGTATTTCCAAACAGGCATTTATTTCACCTCAATGTTCTATTAGTTAGTTATTATTATATACTTGACCGTTAGTAAAATGTACTAAATATATTTTTATACACAAAAATGACCTTTAAAGTTGTGATAGAAACCTTTTATTATATGCTATTAAATATATGTTATGATCGAAATGATAGATCCTCATCAAGATATCCTCGAAATAAAGGACAAATTATCCACCATACATAAAGACCTAAAACGACTGATAGAGCGTTCAAGCCAGCAGCATCTGGAATCAATTATTTCTGGTTTGCAAAGGGACTTTTCAAACGGTATTGTGGGCTACCTGGACCACCAGGCAGATAAGGATCTTGAAAACAATATGATCAAAGAATGTGAGATGCGGGAAACATGTAAATCAAAATTCAAAGGTTTTCTACAAAATAACGCAGACCTGATCAAACATTCAAACATTGATGAAAATATCATTGTACAAGATCGGTCCGAATTGATGGAAATGAAAAGTAATGCACCATCTGAACTATGCGATATTTGTTTCTCAGAGGTATCAAATGTTCTGGAAAAACAGATAAGTTTGATGCGTTCATTACAAATCTACCACAAAGATGAAGAAAGCAAACAGCACATACCGGAAATAGCTGAGGAAACCATTGTCAAGGATATACTTGAACCATTGTCCAATAAACAACGGTTCCTGATCCTAAAAGCAGTGTCAATGGAGACAAAAACCTTTACAGCACTTTCTGAACTGACGAAACTGCGCGGAGGCAATTTACTGTTTCATTTGCAAAAATTACTTGATACTGGGTTGATAATACAACGCCATGAACGGGGGGACTACATGATAACTGAAAAAGGATATACTATATTCAAAGGTGTCAATGATATTTATTCCAGATTAAGATCCTGATAACTGCTAATGACTCTGATCATCATCTACTAAATTCAACCTTGTCACTCAAATACCGCACTACCGGGCACGCCTTCAAACACAACCCGCAGTGATTACAGTTCTCATTCACCACAGCCCGTCCATTCTTAACCTTCACAGCCCGCACTTCGCATTTTGCCACACACAGCCCGCAGCCCGTACACTCCAGAGAGCGCCGGATCGAAGATTCGGCCCCCTTCATCAACCTCCTGGCTCCGGCATCGGTATCGCTCCTTGCGGTCACAGTGCCAGATGCGAACACCTGCACATTATCCTCTCCCCTGGCGGAAGTGATCACACCATCCATGGAATGCACCTCGCCCAGCACCCTCATCATACCCGAACCCTCGATCGCCTCAAGGTTCAATGGCATACCAAAACTACCCTCAGCCGAAACCCCACCAACCTTACACGGCCTGTACCCAGACACCATTGAGAACTCCATCTCACCGCCAAACTCTTCCGGCACCAGGTTGATGCCCAGCCTCTCTGCCATCTCCCGCTGCACCTTCGGAGGATTCTGCCAGCGCCAAAGCCCGTAATCCACCCAGCCCCGACCGTAGCCGAACTTCTCTGCGTGGGAGCGCAGCTTCTCCTCGAACCTGGCCCACATTTCAGGATGAATATCCCTGATACGTGACATCTCGGCCATGCTCCCTGACGGGCACAGCCAGCAACCGATACGGTCGAACCCCTGTTCATACAATAAATTGTACGGCGCCCCTTTCCAGAACAGGTACAGCCAGATATGCAGCGCAGTCCAGTTCTGGATCGGCGAGGCCGCTATCTGGTTCCCGATCCAGGGATTCTTCCAGATCTTATCACTCCTGGCCCGCCCCTCGCTCTCGTACTTGCGCTGGCCGATAAATGTCAGGCAGCCCTCTGGGAAGTTCTCTTCAATGAGCATGGAGATCGGGCCAAGTTTACAGGTCTTGCAGCACCACCTCGCCTCAACCGTGGGTGGTCCGAAAGTATCGATTGAGTCCCAGAATACGTCCCCTGCATGATAGGTTTTGACAGTCAGGCCGTAATGCCTGCCAACCTCTTTTACATTCTCCATGGTCTCAGGGAACTCCAGTCCGGTATCAGCGAACAGTACATCGAAGCCGTCCAGGCAGTCCATGACCAGCAGCAAGGTGGCCAGGCTGTCCTTGCCCCCCGAGTATGATACACTTACAGGCCGGTTGGTGGATCTGGAAACATTCCTGATAAAACTGTGCGCCTTTGCCTCAAAATCTTTCAGGATATTAAGATTGGCGGTAACTGCATCATCCCACGAATGGAGGACGGGTGCTGCAACTGTTTCAACAATCCCGCTCCACCTGGTCTTGACAGCCACGCCCCTTGTGGCTTCCACCATTTCCCTGCCGTTCATCTTAGCCCTGCCGGCAGACACAGGTACGCCATCCGGCGATACCACAACCACCTCAGCGCCCGGGATGATCTCCGGGTCGGCATCGATAACGCCGGGTGCCAGCGTGCTGGCACCTTTTTCTATGAACGGTACTGCCGATTCGTCGATCACCACCCAGTTGCTGCGCCCCTCCATTTCAGTGAATATCCTGGCTGCCCCTTCCATCCTGGGCAGCAGTACCCACTTACCTGACTCCACATCGAACCTGATATTGGCAAGGGGCACGCCACTGGTTATGATCTCTTCCATCCTGTCGTCCGATGGAACTTTGTTCATGATGGCGATAGTACCGTCAGGTATTAAGGGACTGCCGAACTGCGCCGTGGCAGTAGCGTTGATAAGGTTAATATCATGCTGGAATGCAGGTCTGATATCACCGGGCGGAGTAACCTTGACCTTGCCAGCAGGTGAGCCGCATGCACATGTGGGCTCCAGTACAGGCAGATCGCATTTGGGGCACCAGTGCAGGACCATCTTTCCCAGATATATCTTTGTCATGGGCCATCATATGATAGAGAAGTATAGAAATATTGTGCCGGTTGCCAGTAAAAACATATTTAATCAAAGGAATGGCATATACTATTTGAATGAGAATCATCATTAATATTTTATGATTGGGAGTCTTGTGTTAAATGATTGCTCAGGAACAGATTGAATCAGTTGTTCAGGTCATAGTTGAAGGTTATGACCCCATGAAGATAATTCTGTTTGGGTCATATGCATACGGGCATCCAACGAAGGATAGTGATTTAGATCTATTAATTATAAAAGATGGTGAAGCTTCTGGAATACAGAGAACTCGCCGTGTTAGAAATATTCTTAAGGATTTTTCAATTCCAATAGATGTTATTGTCAAAAGCAGTCAAGAATTCGATATGTTTAAAGATGTTATCGGCACAGTGATCTATCCTGCAAATAAATATGGGAAAGTTGTCTATGAACAAAAATGAGATTATAGATGACCTTATCATAAAATGGGGCACGATCTATTGACCCATTCTAGATGCCAGGAACCCGCCGTCTGAGCCTTATAGGGAGATGTTGCTTGACGCAAGGTAAGACACGGATTTTGCCAAAAGTTGGTGTCTGAAAAATAACTGGAAAATGGGACAGTACCATGCCAGATAATATATTGATATTGAATTATACTGATATGGACTGGTCAATTTCCGGATGGGGACATGAAATATAAACAGATAATAAAAGTACAGGCCTTAGCACTGTCATTGAACCTGGTGGTAGCATTTGCAAAGCTGGTATACGGCCACCTGACCGGCTCCATCAGCATGAAGGCCGACGGTTTCCATTCCTTGATGGACGGTGCATCGACCACAGTAGGAATGCTGGGTATCTGGGTGGCGTCCCGACCGCCTGATGAATCCCACCCTTACGGGCACCGCAAACATGAGCAGTTCGCCTCGCTGTTCATAGCCGGCCTGCTGCTCATCACAGGGTTCGAAGTGGCCAGGGGTGCCATTCAAACCATATACGAACCTTCTATCCCCATGGTCACCACATTGAGTTTTGCCATCATGCTGGGTACCATGGCCGTTAACCTTTTTGTCACCATACTTGAGCGCCGCAAGGGCAGGGAATATAACAGCCAGATACTGATCGCCGATTCACTCCACACCAGAAGTGATATCTTCGTATCTGTTGGCGTTATCTGCAGTCTGATAGCAGTTAAGGCAGGCTACCCTATGATCGATGTAGTTGCAGGTATCGTGATCGCACTAATCATTGCAAAGGCCGGGCTGGACGTGGTAAGGGAAGTATCCTTTACACTGCTGGACGCATCGGTCCTGGATATTGATATGTTATGTAAGATTGCACTGGAAATTGAGGGGGTTGAGGACTGCCACAATATCAGGACCCGGGGTACAGCCGATAATGTCTATGTGGACCTGCACGTGCAAGTAAGGGAAAATATGCATATGGATGAGGCGCACTGTATAGCCCATGCGGTTGAGAACCGCATCAAGGAGAGGGTGGAAGGTGTAAAGGATGTGGTTGTGCATCTTGAACCGGAAATAATTTCAGGAAAAGATTAAACTGAAAGGATACAGTGAATGATATATATGAATAATCCGGAATCTGCTGACTTTCAAATTGCATTGGAACGGTTGAACGATAAAAATGATGAAATTATCTCAAGTGAAGATATGAGGGAGCGCCTTGGGCTACAGGATTGAACGTAATGAGTGTACGTTTACACCGTTTGCTTTTACTGGCATATCAGAGTCATGTTAAAAGTAATATAGAATAAACCCGCCTATTGCGGCGGGTTCATTTAATTTATACTACCACTATCTCCTGGCCTCTGGACTCTGCCTTTATCTCTGGATTATAGTAGGAATAGGCACTGCTGTCAGGTATTATAGCCTTGACAGGGAACTGTGCCTGCACCTGAAGGTCGAACAAAAGTTCCTCACCTCTTGGCAGGTCATCCACGTACAGGATGATCTTGCGGCCCGCTATCTCGTACCTGCTGATAAGACCATCCGTTTTTAGTTCATCCAGTGTGGATACCACCGGGGCAAAGCCTGTAGGTACTGCCACATCCAGGATAAGCATGCCTGTTGAATTGGCTCTTCCAGTGTAGTTCACTCTTGCATGAACATCAACGATGTCGTTCACTGCCACATCCGTAGCATCGTACTCCACTTCGAACTCCAGGTCAGTGAATACAGGCTCATCTGGCAGTATCACATTGAACCGCTTGACAAGCTGGTAATTGATATCGCCCTTGCCTGATATGCTCAGTGTAATTAATTCTGCGGATCCAGGTATCTCCACGATCTGCAGCACATCGTAGTTTCCGTCATCCACGCTGACCTGGGTGATCTTATTACCATCCGCCGTGACAGTTATCGTGGCATCCGTATCCTTTGCCTGGGTAGCGGCTGCCGTCATCAGTGCCTTGAATGCCAATACCGTATCCTGGGTGCTGCCGTACCCGCCCAGGCTGTTACGCTGAGCAGATAGCCATTTCAGGACTTCATTTGCCCTGGCATCCCTGTGCTCGATAAGTACAAGTGCGCCGTATGCAGTCACTTCAACATTCTTGCTGGAAGGAGGCTGCCAGTACATTCCCCTGGGTTCCACACTTGGTTCCAGTTCCCAGTACATGCCGTTCTCGTCCTGCTGTGCCAGGTCCATAAGCATGTCAAGTGCATCATCTGCCCGGTCGCTGCCCATGCGTTCCAGTACCAGTGCAGCCAGTGCCAGTGCATAGGGGTCATCCTGCTGTTCGTCAAGGTTATCCTCCAGGTATCCCTGTGCATTGTCAAGCGGGCCTTTTGCCCTGCCGTATTCCAGCAGTGATAGTGCTGTGAAAGCACTCAGCGAGTACTTGCCGCTCATTCCACCTAACATCTCCTGGTGGTGCACGAACCCTATCTGGTCCCAGGAACCATCCTGGTTCTGGTGGTTAACGATCCAGTCAGCAGCCCCGTCCAGTACCGAATCATCTATGGTGGTCACGTCCCTGGCACTACTGAAGGACTGGAGCACAAAAGCGGTAAGCCACAGGCTGCCTACAGGGTCACTATCCCCGAATGCCGAGAAAGAACCATCCCTGTGCTGGTAGGTCAGTTGACGCTGGTACCCGGTAATGATGAACATCTCGGCTTTGGCCTGTATCTCGGGATTGGTCTGGCCAGATGTCTTCAGGTATCGCAGTATCTCCACATCCGGGGCGAAGAACATCATGTTCTGCTCACCGCAGCCGTAAGGCATACCCAGCAGGTCGTCAACGCCGCTGATGGACTGGGCCACCAGGGAGGGGGTGAAGCTAAGCAGTATCTTACCCGAATCGGCAACAATGCCATGTGGCAGGCCCGCATCCAGTATCACATCCTGGTCCTGCAGGATGCCGTTCATCACGATCTCACGTCTGGTCCCCTCAGGCTCAACGATGATCTCTTTCTTTACAGCATCAGCGCGGGACGCGGTCTGGCCTGTGATCTCCACCAGTTGTGTACCCACCTGTGTGGGCCTGATAGTGAAGCTGACAGGCTGCACACTGTTGGCAGGTACACTTATCTGGCTGTTACTGCTGCCGATAATATCAAACCAGTTGGTGCCGGACAGTGTAACAGTCACCTGCTGTTCCTTATCCAGGTAATTATACACCTGTATGGTGACAGGGAACTCCTCGCCCCTGGTCACTGCATAGGGCAGGTCAGGGTCTATAAAGAAGTCCTGGAACACCTTCAGGTTGGTCTCTGCAATCCCAAAACCATCAGGTGATGAGGATACTGCATGGAGTCTCCATGTTGTAATGGAATCAGGAGCGCTCAGGTCAACTTCTGCCCAGCCGCGGTCATCGGTGAGCAGTTTAGGCTCCCATACCCAGGTCTCTGGGAAGAACTGCCTTACCCGCTCCACTTCGGCCAGTTCATCTTGATCATCAGATGTGGGTGCAGCCGTAGGTACGCCCGTAGCCTGGGGCGCAGGCGCGGAGTCCATGGCCTCTTCCACCACCATCACATCTCCAAAGAAACCACCTTTGCGCATCCCGCCTTCTAATTCCGGTTCGTGGACCTGTTCAGGTACGTCAAGGTTAGGGGATTTCAGCACCTGCAGGCCCGCATCTTCGATAATATCCAGTGCACCCATTGGAACCGGGGTCCAGTACTCTGGATGTGCTTCGGCCTGGGGTTCCATGAACCGCTGCTCCAGTTCGTTAAATACTTGCTGGAGGTTCAGCCGCCCTTCACTAAGGGCGAACACTGATTCGTCTACTATGGAATACCCTATCATTGACTTAGAGCCGGCATCGAAATTGACGCTGACCTCGCCGCCTGGTTCAACTTCGTCCTGGTCGAACGAAACTTGCAGGTCAACAGGTGCTTCCATTATCACGTCAAATGGCAGGGTGTCTGCCGATACTTCGCTGTTGGGATTGATGATGTAGGCCACCACTTTGGCTTTGGGGCTCATCTGGGGTGTGATTGTCAGGCTGATGTTGCGCTCACTGCTTGTGGCAGAGAACACTGTCCTGCCGCCTGCCATGATATCATAATAGACAGTACCCGGGTTGGTGCTGTAAACTTTAAAACTGATGGTATCTCCGACTGCCGGGGTGCCGCCGCCATCCTGTACCAGGTGCAGGAAACTGCCGCTTGGCGAATAAACGGCACCAAGATTCATACTCAGGGATGCATCGCCTGAACTGGCATGGATATTTGCGCTCCGGACATCCTCAGGTGCCTGGAATTCGGCAAGTGCTACACCGTTACTGGTGGTCACGGTGGAGGACCGGGTCTGGTAATTGTAGTTCGTATCCACAAATTCAAGTTCTATCTCCACTTCCTGCTCCAGGGGTTCACCGTCAGGGGTTTCGGTAACAACCAATATATTAAAGGGCATGCCTGGCTTGACCAGCCTGGATTCGGGTATGATCTGGAGAACTACAGGTGATCCAGTGATCTTTAACAGTTTGGTAGTGGTCTCGGTGTGGTTCCCGGTATCTGTCACCGAGATGTTCAGGGTCAGGCTGCCCATTCCCCCGGCACCATGGGTGCCGGCTACCCACCCTGCTTCCGGCAGTTCGAATTCGGCAGAGCCGTCTTCCAGGTCCACTTCATATGTGGCATATTCCTCCCATACTCCAACGTACCTGGAGGCAACTACACTTACCCTGCCTTCCACTTGCTTGCCAAAGAAGTAGGTTGCATCTACTGTGCCGGTGATGGGGTCATCCACCAGGAACCAGTCCCGGGGTGTGGTAACATCGACCTGGAACTTGGGGAGTACGTATTTCTCGACCCTCAGGTCAAGCTGGGTCCGGGCCTGGCCCATTTCGGCTTTGACCTTCCATGTACCGAGGTTCACTTCGCTTGCAAGGGGCATATCAAAGGATGCTACGCCGTATTCGTTGGTGTACAGGGTCTCCTTGAAGATCTTGATGCCTTTGGCATCTGATATTTCAATTGTGCACTGGCCTGATACTGGTATTAGGTTGTTGTTCAGGGACAGGATGCGCCCGTGGATGGTCTGGCCGGGTTTGTAGATGGGCTTGTCTGTCTCAAGGAACAGGGCGCTGCTGTTGGCGATCCTTACACTGCCGTTGAAGGTGGCATTTGAACCTGCGGGCTGTGCTACCAGGGTGTAGGTGCCCGGGTCCAGGTCTGGCACATCAAAGGTTGCCACGGCGTGACCGGTGGGACCGGTGGACCCGCTGGTGAGTGTGGTGGCAACGCCAGCGGCGTCCACGAGCATGAAGCTGATGCTTTGCTCAACAGGTGCGCCTTTGTCTGTGGCTGCTATTGTGATGGCTGATTCGCTGCCTGTGAACATTACGCGGGGAGCCAGGATGAGCAGGTCGCTACCTATGTAGGTGGCTGTGGGGTCGTATGGACGGGCGGGCTGGTTGATGAGGTTTGAAATGGGTTGGGTGATGCTGGGGAAGACCAGCAGCAGTATGAGGGAGATGGCTAACAGGGATATTATTATTGGTGTGAGCTTATTGGTGTTCATGATGATTACTCCGGATGGGGGGGTTGTTTAATGGGATATTGGCGGGGGACTTTATAAAGATTGTTTAGACTTCGAATTGGTTCGTAGTTATAGTTATATTTCATTTTCTATCATGTGTTTAAAAAAATTAGAAAACTATTATATAAATTAGGATTATTCTATCGTGATAATGGAAAATTATGAAATAAAATGAATTAAAATTTTATAAATGATTATCATGAGTCTTGATCTTGCCTCCATTTTAGCAGATATATTTGCTCAAATCATCGTAATTGCAATAATAGCCTTAACTTCCGCTTCATCATATTTATTTTATATCAAACGAGAAAAATTTTGTAAAGCATTTGTATTGGCAAAGTCCACATCGAAAATTTCTCCAAAAGATTTTCTCTTTACTAAGTATTATAACCTACTTTCCGCACATCTCGTTTGGCTTTTAATCGTATTTATTCCTGCCTACATCGAATCAACAATATTCAGTATAAACATTCTGAGGCATCTTTAATAAATCCAAAACCAGTGCTTGGACATCATTCAGTTTTGGGT
>JAUWRA010000034.1 GCA_030610815.1 Methanosarcinales archaeon | reverse complement strand
ATTTCTACTGTGAAGAAAAATAAGCTTTCTGTCATTGATGCAATTGGAGCGGTATTCAATGGAAAGCCAGTTACTCCATTTATGGATAATGGATAAGTGGATATTATAGTTTCGGAACTGGAGAAACTAAATGAGTTGGGCGAAATGAGGGGATGGCTGAATAGTTACCAATATTTAATGTAAAAGAAAGGAGGCAATTATCATGCCGGAAGGAGAGATGCCAAAGATACTGGTCATTGATGACGAACCAATAAATGTGGAACTGCTGGAGGCATATCTGACTGGGGAATATAATATTCTAACTGCATACAACGGCGAGGAAGCACTTGAGAAGGTAAAAAGCGAGCATCCTGACCTTCTTCTTCTTGATATCATGATGCCTGGTATGGATGGATATGAGGTCTGCCGTATACTGAAAAACGATTCGGTAACCCAGTTTATTCCAATTGTCATGGTGACTGCACTCTCAGAACGTGACGACCGGATAAAGAGTATTGAAGTTGGGGCAGATGAGTTCCTTACAAAGCCAGTGGATAAGGTGGAACTCATGGCAAGGGTAAAGTCATTGATGCATGCCAAACATTTGCACGATCGTCTTGTATCCGAACGCGATGTGCTGGATGTGCAAAACCGTATTCGTAGTGTTTTGACCGCAATAATCCCTATTTTACTAAAGCCTCTCCCCCCTGAGCATAAAAATATCGTTATTCACCAGATGACCGATATGGTCGAGAAAACCATTCTGGAAATATATCCGATCGATGCGGAAAACCCCGACATTGAATGTATTGGAGATGTTTGCGCAAATGTGATGAACCAGCTTGGTGCAACTTTTATTAATGAACCATCCGAAGAAGGGATGGGGTGTACGGTTAAAGGAACTGTCTGTCCTTGGGGCGCCGAGGAAGCACGAAGGAACCCGATACTGTGTAACCTGACAAGAGGGATTTTTTCAAGGATAGCAGCGAGAGTGCCCGGTAACGTGGAGGTGCAGGTGCTAAAGACCATAGGCAATGGAGACGACTATTGTCTTTTCAAGATCAATATGGTCTGATTTTTCTATTTAACACCTGACAATACGATGATAGGAGATCAATAAAAATGGGCAGTGAACAGGATGAACAGACCGGGAACACTGATACTGAGTCAAAACCCTCGTTATTATCCAATGTCTTAACTGCCTTAAAACGTATCAGGAAGAAGGAACTAAAAACTCTCTCCCCATACGACCCTGCTGTACACGAACCCCTGACCGAATGCGAAGTGCCAGACGGCTATACCGAAGTTGAACGGTACTGGGTGGACGAGCCATATGCTTTTATCAGCATCATACAGAACCGGAAGATGGCTCAATACCGTGTTGTCGAGCCTTCACTTACAGCATTTGAAAAAGAGATACTTGAGCGTGGATATGAAGACCTGCAGGATATCCTGACCCTGGAAGATACCAGGTCCGGGGCAGACAAAGAAACCATCCTGACAGATAAGGCACTCAGCCTTTTTCATCACTACCATGCATCGCTTGAAGTACCGTCCCTGCATAAGATAATGTATTACTTGCGCCGGAATTTCATAGGTTATGGAAGAATTCATCCTTTAATAGTAGACCCTTATATCGAGGATATCTCATGTGATGGTATCGACATTCCGATTTTTCTCTATCACATAAAATACCACAATATCATGACAAACATCTCCTTTGGGGAATCGGATTTAAACTCGTTTGTTATCAATCT
Source organism: Methanosarcinales archaeon (assembly GCA_030610815.1). Taxonomy (GTDB): domain Archaea; phylum Halobacteriota; class Methanosarcinia; order Methanosarcinales; family Methanocomedenaceae; genus Methanocomedens_A. The sequence goes on along the minus strand of JAUWRA010000034.1, from coordinate 16,468 downwards.
CTGCCAGAGGAGTGGCAAGCAGATATCTGTCGGGGAGCCTATGGTGGATGCGACCTTACCTGAAGGTTCAAGGCTGCAGGCAACACTTGGCAAAGAAGTGACAACCCGCGGCAGTTCGTTTACTATACGTAAGTTCAAAGGTGACCCGATCACACCTATCGACCTTTTAAAATTTAAGACATGCAATACTGAAATGCTGGCATACTTCTGGCTTGCAATTGAGAACAAGCGCAGCATCATCTTTGCAGGAGGCACGGCATCCGGGAAGACGTCAATGTTAAATGTCGCATCCCTGTTCATACCGTCCCTCTCAAAGGTCATATCCATAGAAGATACGCGTGAACTCACACTGCATCATGATAACTGGATTGCAGGGCTTACCCGCGAGTCGATCGCGGTTGGCGGAGCAGGGGATGTATCCATGTATGACCTTCTGCGTGCAGCCTTAAGGCAGCGTCCTGAATACATACTTGTCGGGGAAGTACGCGGCGTGGAGGCACTGACACTCTTCCAGGCAATGTCAACAGGTCATACCACTTATTCTACTATGCATGCAGGTGATGTGAAGACCGTTGTGAACCGGCTTGAGAACGAGCCTATCAATGTACCGCATGTGATGATGCAATCACTTGATATCCTCTGCATCCTGATGCAGACACACGTAGATGATAAACGGGTAAGGCGAATCCAGAGCATTGTCGAAGTGACAGGACTTGATCCCAAAACAGGCAATATACGGATCAATGAACTCTTCCGCTGGGACGCAATGACGGATTCGTTCAGCCATGCAGGGGATTCGTATGTGCTGAATAATGTGATGCAATTAAGAGGATGGGATAGGAACAAACTGCTTGGCGAACTAAACAACCGCCAGAGTATTCTAAATTATATGAGTGAAAAGAATATACGTGATTATGTCAGCGTATCAGTTGCAGTAGAGGCATACTCCACAAACCCCGAACTTGTACTTGAGGCAATAGGGAACGATACATTACAGGAGATGATCTCACAGACTGATTTATCGGTGTAGGGGTGTGAGAGTGTAGTCATGGATTTTATAGACAGGACAGCGTATCGAATATTTAGCAGCCGGGTTCGCAGCCATGCAGAAAAATACCACGAACTCCAGATAAAGATACGGCAGGCTAACATACCATTACCGGTTGATCAGTTTGTATCAACAGCTTATTTCTATTCAATACTTACAGGGATCATTGCAGGCCTTATAGGATCCAGGCTGTCACCGGATGTATTTGATAGTATCACTATTCCTGCTATAACACCCGGCACAGGAGCCGTATCAAATTGGGTGGAAGCAAACACGAACGTGCTGCTGGCAGCTGCTGCGGGACTGCTGCTACTCATCATTGTTCAACAGACCGTATTTTTTATCTATACTTCTATCCCCACAATTAAAGCAAGCATCCGCAAGTCTGCTATTGACCTGTCCCTGCCTCATGCAGTCATCTACCTGTATGCATTGAGCCGCGGGGGGATGAATATGCTTGATATTTTCAGGTCATTGAGCGCATATTCCAAAATCTACGGCACAGCGTCTGAGGAATTTGGAAACATAGTAAGGGATATAGAATATTTTAATCATGACCTGCCAACGGCTCTTCGCAATGCAAGTATTCGTACACCTTCTGAAAAGTTCAAGGATTTCCTGGATGGCATGGACTCTGTGATAATAAGCGGCGGAAACATCACAACATACCTGAAAAGTAAATCGCAGCAGTACCAGTTCATTGCGGTTCGGGAACAGAAAAATTTCATAGAAACACTTGGGGTGTTGGCTGAAGTCTATATTTCTGTCTTTGTGGCAGGTCCGCTGTTTCTCATTACCATTCTTGTGATACTTGGCCTTATCGGACCCGGTGCTACTGAGTTATTATATCTGCTGGTGTATGCGATCATTCCCATTGGTACGCTAATATTCATGCTGGTTCTTGGTATTCTGGCTGGTGCCAGTATGAATGTTCCAAAAAAGTATATAATAGAAACAAAACTTACGCCCTTTAAAGATGTTCCTTTAAAACCCGTTTTAGATATGAAAGAGGAATCCAGACGTATCAAATGGGTGAGATTTCATAAATCCTTCTCCAAATTTACTGATGTTGTGCTGCATCCCATGCGGATGATGCGGTATAATGCCAGAAATACATTTGCAATAACTATTCCTATTGGAATCCTGTACCTGGCGTATGTAGTATCTGAAAAAGGATTTAGTCTCGGCAGTATCAGCAGTATCCATCTTGGTCACTTCAATGCAAGGCAATTGGCTGTACTGGACGACCACATAATATTATCGGTTTTGATCGTACTGGTACCTTTTGTAGTATTCTACGAACTGAAAGCCAGACATATCAAGCAGATCGAGGATATGGTGCCCGAGTTCTTAAAAAGGCTGGCAAGCATAAACGAAGCAGGTATTTCACTCACTGATGCTATTGACATGACCTCACGATCAAAGATCGGGATATTGCGTGCTGAGATCAAGCGAGTGTCAGAGGATATATCATGGGGTGCGTCCACTGCGTTGGCATTGAGTAAACTGGAATACCGCATACGCACGGACATAACAACCCGTATAATAACCCTTATTGTAAAAGCAAGCGAATCCACAAGCGATATTAGAAGTGTCCTTGCTATTGCAGCAAGCAATGCTGATGTTGAAAAACAATTGAAGACTGCACGTTCAGCTGAGATGTTCGTGTATGTGTTCATCGTTTACATAGCGTTTTTTGTGTTCCTGTTCATTGTTTATGTGCTTACTGCATTTTTCCTGCCCGCAATCCCTGCATCGATTGGTGAAACCGCTGCAGAGCTACCGATAATCCAGGGTTTCGATATAGAGGAGTATACAACACTGTTCTTGCATGCTGCTGTAATACAGGGGTTCTGCTCGGGTCTGGTCGCCGGGCAGATGGGAAGTGGAAGTATATCAGCCGGGCTTAAACATTCGGTTATCATGATAATAATATCATACGGAGTGTTTACGATATTGATCTAAAGAAAGGGTCTTGCATAAGAGAGATGATATGACAAAAAGTACGAAAAGATTTACAGAAAACAGCAATGCGGTTTCCGATGTGATAGGGGAACTGCTTATGACGGCGATTGCATTTATTGCTTTTGGGACTATCGCCGTGTTCGTACTCTCGTTTCAAGGTACAACCATGCCGCATGTGGATATCGATGGATGGGTGGATGTAAATGACGATACTGTCCACTTAAGGCACAGCGGCGGGAATAGTGTTGATACTTCTTATATCCGGATATTACTGAATCTTAACGGGACCAGGAAGGAACTTTCTCCTGATGATGTTTATATAATCCTCGGAAGCAGCACATGGGGGTTAGGGGATACTATTGTTATCAATACCTCGCAACTCTGGAGTATCACGATATCTGAAGATGATTACGTGCATGAGACAATTGTACACACCGGACATAATATTGTAATGGTAAGTGGTGTACTTCTCGGAGAAGTTATAGAAATGACAGCGACCCCGACACCAACGCCATCAGGTGAGACATTTACTCCTACATCAGTATATGATACATCAGGTGGTGATGCTACTGTTGGACAGGTCGGGACAGATGGAGATAGTTTGTACACTAATTATCAGGTCCCGAAACAAAGCACCTATGTTGAAACAGTATATCAACAGTTCAATTTCACTCCCGGACTTACCTCATCTCCGACCCGGGTACTGGTGCGGATCAATCATACTGAAGCCAATGCCAATGCCGATAACATTAAGATAATGGTATGGGAGCAGGATGTATCGGTCTGGCATGACGAAACGATACCAAAAATAACGATGTGGACGCTGGATGAGGTGGATGTATCATCATATATTGATACGCAGAATGATATCAATAATCTCAAAGTACGGTATCTGGCACACACAAATGCTGCGAACAAGAATTCGAATATCGAATACGTTGCCGTGTATGTGGAGTGATTGGCATGAAACACATTGTACAGGCATTTCATAAGTTTTGTGAGTCAGATCGTGCGATCTCATCGGTCATTTCTGCGATCCTGGTCCTGGGACTTATTGTTGCATTTACCACCACGATCCATGTCAGTTATATCCCTGCATGGAAAAACGATGCTGAACGATCACATATGGATGATACATGGAGCGATATGGCAGACCTCAAATCGAATATTGACATTCTATCTGCAGGTATGGTAACAAACCCTGCTTCCAATATCCAGCTGAGCGTACCTGTCAAAATGGGCGGCGGCGATATCCCGTTCGTCTCTACCGGCAAATCAAGCGGTACCCTGTCTGTAAATCTTAACGACTGTGGCATGGTGATCACGGCATATAACGCCTCAGGTGTGGTATATGACAGCGGTTCTGACCTGCTGGACCTTGGTTCGATAAGTTATAGTTCAAGAAATAACTACTACATTGACCAGGTGTTTGAGTACGAGAACGGTGCTTTGCTTGTTGTCCAGGACAGTCGGTCGCTGGTAAAATCCTCACCTGCGATCACAGTTTCAAAGTTGGGTGCAACTGACATCAGTGTCGTGGTAAGTGCGGTTGAACTTGTGGGGAACAGAAGAACTAAAAGCAGCAATACTATTGAAATGGTATATTTAAAGTCAAATTCATCAGGGGTGCTTTATTCAAACAGTGATCTCGTTTCAGATGTCAATATAACGGTATCTACGAATTATCCAGATGCCTGGGCACAGTATTTCAACACAACTGCTGACCGTGCAGATCTGCAGTACGGTACGGATTATACAATTGCTACTACTGACACATCTACGTCCTTTGCCTTGACAGGCGGTGCGGGCGAGGATATACGATTATCTGTCCAAAAGATCACGCTGGATGTATGGATCGATGCGTAGTGGAACTGCTTATTTTCAAATATCCACCCAGGAATGTTGTGGAATTAATACTGTGCCTTAGTAAAAACCGGTCACAATATTTTGAAAAAAATCCAAGTGGACCGGTCGGGAATTGAACCCGAGGCCTCTACCATTCAGGTTGGACAGCCTGTTGGGGCAGTCCAAATGCCAAGGTAGCGATCTTCCCCTGATCTACCGGCCCGCATTGGGGTGTTCTGTCATATATCCAATCTCAAATAAAGCTTTTGTTTGGTTTATGGAGGAATCATGTTTTATGCTCAATGCCAAATACCAAATACCAAATACCAAATGCCCAATGTCCGAAGTACAGAAATGTTCGCTTTTATTAAGAATAATCCGGGTTCATAGTGCTATGCTTCAAACTTGACTTTCAAAGATGTAGTCTAAAACACTACCAAGCAACCTAATCAATGTATGACCTATCAAAACATAAACTCTCTCGCTATCGTTTTATCCACATTAACATAAATTTCCCCAAATCCAGCAAAGAGAACAACCTGGCTTGTTTTGCATCCATCTCTTCAACCACCACCTCAACTTTTCCACCCGACTTCTCCTTCACAAGAGCAACACGTATCCCCTCCAACTCCTCCACAAGCCGTCTGAAACTCAATCGAAGATGTTTGCACTTCCATGCCAGATACCTGTAAAAAATCATTCCAATAATACAAAAGAAAATATGTGCCCTGATATTGACCTCCCTCTCTGCGTACCTCGGCGAACTCTGCGGTTAGTATTGAACTGATATTTGGCGGGAAACCATACTCCGTCTAAAAATCATCATCCTGGGAATAACTACGCCCCAGTTTAATAGCCAGTTCAGCCCTCATCAATTCCGAGCCCAGGTAGGCAGCATGGTCCAGCCTTGATACCAACCCCAAGTCCAGGGCAGTATCCAGCACTTCCTTTGCACTATCCCCCACAATGGTATATTTTGTATGCCTGGCAATGATCCTGCCCTGCCTGAACTCTCCGTCCCTGAAACATTGGTCAGAGATACTTATCCTGAAACTCCCTGCAGGGTCACGTGTCCACTGGTAGCTTTTATCACCCTCTATGAAATCTTCAGGCAAGCTGTCAAAGGGCCTGAACCGTTTTTCTTTCAGCACAAGCAGGTCAAGTCCCAGGTCCTTGGGGGGAGTGCTGCGCCGCCCGGCCAGTGCCGTCATCCCTGCCGCCGTTTTAAGTTCGGATATACTGCCCCTGGCCTTGTCACTGTATTCGGGTGTAAACAAAATATCTGCACCCACATCACCTGCAATGGAAGCGAGCATCGCATTCACTCCAACCGAATCAGCATCAATGAGTTCAGTGATATTACCGACACCGAAGAAGGTGGGAATATGGGAATGTGTTCGCCTGAATTGTTTATACCGTGTCATGGATTCAACCATGCCCTGCCCTGGTGGGTCCAGCACCGGGTCTGCTATGATCATCGAGATGCCAGCATCCTTTGCAGACTTGATGTTTGCCTCCAGGCTGTCCATGCCACCACCGCTGTCAGGAATAACAACCGCAGCAATATCCTTTTTGGAAATAACGGGTGCAACCTGCGGGATATTGTTAGAATTCAGGCTCAATACCATATCCACGCCAGATCCCACTGCTGCGACGATCAGTTCGGGCTCCAGTGTGTCAATACTTAAGGGCACCGAAACAACTTCCCTGGCCGCCTTGACCGTGCGCCGAACATCACCTGCAGTAGCGGCCATGCCCACACCAAGGTCAATGATATCTGCACCTTTGGACTGGAAAAGATGTATCCTTTCAATAAGTTCATCACCGGGCAGGGCAGTAGCATCCACTATTTCTGCCATCACTTTTATGGTCGAATCCCCGCCGATCTTGAGGTGGCCCAATAATAAAGCTGGTGATGCGGCATTTTCCATTTCTGCAAGACTTGATAATGCAATATCCCGTCGCTGCTGCATTAGTAGTTCACACGCGGGTACAGTAGTCGATAATTCAACATCACCATAACTCGACAACACGAATCCCAGGTCAACAGCATGCTTGGGACCCAGCCGAATTGGAGTTTCCAGTTGCTTTTCGAGCCCTGAAAAATCGGCAGAGACGAGCCCTGGTATGATAATAAGGTCAAATTCTTGCCCATTGAGGGATTTTTCAAGACGGGTCGGCGTTGTAAAAGCGGCAACATCAATATCCAGTACCAGAACTTCTGCCAGATTCCCAACTGACTTACGTACTATCCCTGCTGCCTTACGCCCCGTTACAACCAGTACTTGCATGTTATCTTAATTTTGTGTTACATGCAAAAAGGTTTGTTATTTTATAGTTAAAAACTAAACAAATTAAACTTACTCTTTGCGACCTTTGCGGTGGCAATATGTTTGAAAACAATGTCTTACCACTACAATTATTTATCACCGCAAAGTACGCAAAGAGCGCAAAGTGGTTAAAACAGACCTACAATTCCGGGGGGTATTTAGTACTGCAAAATCCCTTACAGAATCCATCACAGAATATCTATTGCTCTATATTCTTAATATCGTTCATTTTTTCTGTTAAACGTGTAATGACAGATTCAAAACCAATAATATATTCCCTTGCCTCATCAGTGGCTACAGCGCCGGATGTAGATGGAATTATCAAACTTTCATGTTCAAGCACCCTCAAAGAATAACGAACCCTATGATTTGGTATACCAGTTTCCTCAGACATTCTCATAATTCCGATAGGTCCGTTTTTAATAACAACCTTTAGTATGATAATATGGCGTTCCAACAGTTCAATTTCGGATTCTACACCATCACTCAGCATGAACCAACCTCATAAATTAGTAAAAAAAAGGATAGTATTTAGTTATTGTGTTATTAATCGAGTTATCGTTTAAATATCATAAATTACATAACAATTTGATTGAGTAAATGAAATTAAATATTAACTGACAAGTATTGTGATATCTACAAGATCTTATTAATAAAAATTTTTATCCGGGGAAAATATCCAATGGTTAAAGTGGATAAGTTTATTGAAAACGCAGTAAAACAATTACAGAAAAGTATTGACGGACCGACCATTATCGGACTTTCTGGCGGTGTGGACAGTTCAGTATGTGCCGTCCTTGCTCATAGAGCCATAGGGGACATGCTGACACCTATCTACATTGACACAGGCCTGATGCGAAAAGGGGAGACACAGCAGATCAAGGAAGTCTTTTCAGGTATGAACCTCCAGGTGATAGACGCCGGTGATAGGTTTATAGAAGCATTAAAAGGACTTACCGACCCCGAAGAGAAGCGCATGGCTGTAGGTGAGACTTTCATCAGGTTATTTGAAGAAGAGGCCAGGGAACTCAATGCAAGATACCTTATCCAGGGTACTATTTACCCGGACAGGATCGAATCCGAAGGCGGGATAAAATCGCACCATAATGTTGGTGGATTACCTTCAGTCATAGATTTTGACGAAATAATTGAACCCGTCTCTGAATTGTATAAAGATGAGGTCAGGGAAGTAGCCCATGCCCTTGGACTTCCCGACGAGATATCAAAGAGAATGCCCTTCCCTGGGCCGGGCCTGTCTGTGAGGATAATCGGGGAGGTTACAAAAGAAAAAATAGCCGCTGTCAGGGAAGCAAATGCCATCGTTGAAAATGAACTGCTTGAGAAGTTCAAACCCTGGCAGACCTTTGCAGCCTTGCTTGGAAAAGGGACCGGAGTGAAAGGTGACCAGCGCATCCACGGCTGGATCATAGCAGTGCGTGCAGTGGAATCCAGGGATGGTATGACTGCCGTACCAATGGAACTCCCGTGGGAGACATTGAAAAAAATTGAATCACTAATAACCAGTGAGATCCCGGGTGTTGCCAGGGTAGTCTATGATATTTCACCAAAACCTCCGGCTACCATCGAATTTGAATAAAGATGAAGAGAATGTTGAACAACTGGATACATTCTGGATTCCATGAAAAATAACATTCTGAGTGTTTTACCATGAAAAAAAAGCGATATTCTCCTGGTATGCCAGTAGCAGTCTGGACCGGACGCGACCCGCAGGAAGGAACGGCAGTTGATTCATTGACTGTGATCTTTCGTACCATCGGATGCTACTGGAGCCGTAAAAGCGGGTGCACAATGTGCGGATATTTCAATGATGCTGCAGATGAACCCCCCTCTGAAGATGACCTGCTGTCCCAGCTTGACCGGGCCCTGGAGAAAATGGGAACAGGAACATCCCTGTTAAAGATCTTTACATCAGGCAGTTTTCTTGATGAAAGGGAGGTATCCAAAGAAGTAAGAAATGCGATGATGGAGAGGATAGGAAAAATCGGTTCTATAAAAAAGATCATGGCAGAGACCAGGCCTGAGTTTGTAAATGAAAAAATTCTTGGCAGCATTCTTGACATACTTGAAAAATATGACATAAAGTTTGAGGTCGCAATCGGACTTGAGACCAGCAGTGATACCATACGTAAGGACTGTATAAACAAGGGTTTTACTTTTAATGACTTTACCAGGGCCTCGGAGATAGCTTCAAAGATGGGAGTATCCACCAAAGCGTACCTGTTGCTAAAACCCCCGTTTTTGTCTGAGAAAACAGCAATCGAGGATGCCCTGGCATCAATATCAGATGCTGCGCCGTATGCCACTACCATCTCCCTGAACCTGACCAATATCCAGAAAGGTACACTGGTCGAAGAACTGTACGACCGCAGGGATTACCGGCCTCCATGGCTCTGGAGTGCTGTATTTGTTCTTAGAACTGCAAAGGAGAAATTCCCTGGACTTACATTGGTATCTGACCCGGTAGCTGCCGGTACGAAAAGGGGACCCCATAATTGCAGGGAGTGTGACAGGGATGTGGCCCAGGCACTGCGTGATTTTTCAATCACCCAGGATATTGAGGCATTGTCCTGGCTTGACTGTGAATGTTACTCATTATGGGAAAAAGTGGTTGAACTTGAGGATTATGCCTTCGGCTCGTTCCTGGTAAAATAAAAATATAAAAAAAATAAAAAAATGATAATTCTGGTAAACACCGGAATATCAGTTTGTTGCTTTGTACTTTAGATCAAGAACCTGATAAGATCTTTACTGAGCCTGGTCTCCATACCAAGACGGTCCAGTATCTCATCATTGGAGTTTCCTTCCTTCCTGAGATCCTCTATGCGGTCAAATATCTGTGGTTTGATCTCATAGTATTCATTGATGTCCTTCCTGTGACCCCATACATCGCCTTCAAGAAGGGCAATGTTCTGCATATCAAGGAACATCTGGATGGATTTGGATATTGTCTTGTTATACGAACTTGGTATATGTATGGCCTTTAGGTTATTGCATGTCTGGACAAGGGTGAAAATATCCTTGTTAGACGGCCTGAATGCCAAGTGGACAATCTCCTCTTCTCCGATAGTACTGATCTCGTCTTTTGCACTTACTACTCTTATTTTCATTTATATCACCTAAATTTTTAATCATATCATTAGCATAATTCGTACAATGTTGTAACTGATTAGTTTCACAATCATGGAATGATTAGTTACACAATCATGGAATGATTAGTTACACAATCATGAAATGATTAGTTACACAAACAAAATATATATGTCAACAAATTATTTAAATATATTCCATCAGAATAATGTTTTCCATCATAATAATATTTCCCCTATATAAGTATATTTTTCCTATATTAATTGTTTCCTGCTACATAAGTAATATCATTTGTTAATTTCGTGGCACATAAAAAGCAGACTGAATCTAACCTTTGGTATTGGTTCTTTATTGCAAACTACAAGCTCATCCGTACTTAAAGATAAACCTTTATGATGTTACTTATAACATATAGAAATAATAACACATTAAGTCTATATCAACATTCGAGGGTCCTATGTACGACGATATTGAAAAAATATCCCAGGCATTCCACAGGCAAAGGTTATATTATAAATTGGTAGATTTTATTACGTTAACCCTGGTACTCTACACCCTGTCATATTACTTCAATGTCGTTTCACTGTTCTCACAATATATTGAATATTATATTGTAGATGCAATTTCCCTTGACGAGATACTGGTAATTGCATTATCGATTCTGGTCTCGGCGGTGTCGGTCATTATACTGTACCTAAGAAAGCCTGCTATTGACACTATCGGGATGATCGAATCCAGCTATGAATGGATGCAGGAAAGGCTCAAGGCTGCCTACGACACAAGAAACGACGATAATTTGGTGGCGGTCGACCTCAGGAACCAGGTAACTTCAAGATTAAAGGATGTGGATGCAGGTTTATTCCTTAACAGGCGGCATCTGTTTACTATGATAATAGCATCTGTCATGCTGACGATAGTGTCAGCCGGACTATTTACCACACAGACCCATGTGGACATTACTCCTGAAGATATTACCAGTCTGGTGGATGAACTGGGAGGTAAACTGCCCGACAGTACTCTTGTGTTCAAAGACAACCAGACAACTTCTCCTGACGGAGGACTGGATGAAGAGATATACGGGGAAACATCAATTGCCAGCATCGAAGGGGAAAATGTGGAGTTGGTCATAATTCCGGGTATCGGGACCTCTGTCACCATACGGCATGCTGGCCAGGATGATGATATCCGGTTCGTACCGTCCCAGACCTATCCCGTTGATGTGGAATCCTCAACTGCTGCTGATGAGAGCTACCAGTTGCTCCAGCAATTGTCCATCCTGGACAGGGACCTGATAAGGGAATATGCCATCCGGCTGAGCCAACACTAATAGAATTGATACATCAAATGAATAATAGAACTGATATATAAATGAATGATTTAATTGATAGATTAAATGAATAAATACAGAATGTAGCGAGGTATCGAATGAACAAAAACACCAAAGACCTGTCAGATACATACCGGCGTTCCGGCGACATATTCCAGTCGATCTTTGACGAGATAGGGAAAGTGATCGTGGGGCAGCAGGAGGCAGTGACCCAGATATTGATCGCTATCCTGTGCGACGGACATGCCCTTATCGAGAGCAATCCCGGGCTTGGTAAGACCCTCATAGTCAGTACCATGTCCCAGATACTTGACCTGAAATTCAACAGGATACAGTGTACGCCAGACCTGATGCCGTCCGATATTACAGGCACCTATGTGATAGAAGAAAGGGGCGGTGGCAAGCAGTTCAGATTCGAACCCGGGCCTGTATTTGCCAATATCCTACTTGCCGATGAGATCAACAGGGCATCACCAAAGACCCAGAGCGCACTGCTGGAAAGTATGCAGGAAAAACAGGTTACAGTTGGCAATGAGACCTATCTGCTTGATAGGCCGTTCTTTGTACTGGCCACCCAGAACCCAATTGAGATGGAAGGAACCTTCCCCCTGCCTGAGGCCCAATTGGACCGCTTTTTACTGAAGATCAACCTGGACTATCCCACATCTGAGGAAGAAGATGAGATAGTGGAGAGATACACTAAGAATGTGGTTCCCAGCGTCAATAGGATATTGACCAGGGAAAAACTACTTGAACTCCAGACCCTGGTGAGGGACGTGCCCATTTCAGATGAAATGAAAAAGAGAGCCATCAATATTGTTATCCAGAGCAGGAAAGATGCTGAATTTATTGAATTCGGTGCCTCACCCAGGGCCAGTATAGGGCTTATCCTGGCAGCCAAGGCAAGGGCATTGATCAACGGGCGCAACTTTGTCAGCGAGGAGGATGTTGTGAAAATGGCCTATCCTGTATTAAAACACAGGATCATCCTGAACTTCGAGTCCCAGCGTAAGGGCGTAACCCTTGAACATGTGATCGATGGTATCATTAAACACGCCAAAATACTCTAATGAATAAGGTCCGGATCCTTTGACCAGCATGATATCGACCGATTTCCTCCGCGAACTTGAACGTTTCTCTTTTGTGGCACAAAAAAGGGTATCCAGCCAGTATACAGGAGCCCGGCGTTCCACAAAGGTGGGAAGGGGTACAGATGCCTATGGTTTCCGTGAATATGAAAGGGGAGACGATTTCAGGACGATCGACTGGAGGGTATATGCGCGAACCGAGAAGCTGTATGTCAGGCAGTTCGAGGAATACCGGGACCTGGTCACCCATATCCTGCTTGATACCAGTGGCAGCATGGATTATCCTGCTGAAGGGTTGAACAAATACGAATATGGTGCCATGCTGGCACTGGGATTTGCCTACCTGGTCATGAAGGATAACGAGAAGTTTGCCATTTCCACTTTCACCGACAATATCGACATATCCAAACCAGGCAGGGGAAGGGTGAACCTGCTGGCCTCGATCGACCAGCTGAATGCCACCAAACCCGGCGGTTCCACAGGACTTAACGAGCCAGTGCAGCAGTACAGCAGTGTTATCAAATCAAAATCAAGGGTCATTATTATTTCTGATTTTCTTGCACCGCTGGATGATATCAAGTCTGCCCTGTACAGGGTGGGACGGCATGACCTGATCGTTATCCAGGTGCTGGACCCGGGAGAAATTGAACTGGAAGAACTGGGAGCTGTTAAACTGCGTGACCTTGAGACCCGGGAGCAAATGTTCACAGATATCAATACTGGCTTCGTTTTAGAATATAGCAGTGAACTGCAGTCCCACAATGCGGCTCTGAAATATGAGTGTGACAGGCTGGGTGCGGATTTCTTTACGTTTAAAACCGACCTGCCAATCCTTGAGGCCATCTACAGGACCATCCACGGGAGATGATATTGTTGGCTGCCATAACTGATATCCTGTTTTCAAATCAACTGGCACTGCTGGCCCTGGCCAGTATCATCCCGCTGATAATCCTCTACCTGCTTCGCCCCAGGACCATTGATCTTGATATACCGTCCCTGCTGTTCTTCCTTAAACGTGAGCAGCAGCGCAATAAATTATCACTGCTGCTGAGAAAGCTCATCCGCGACCCGCTGTTTATTATCCAGCTGCTTGTACTGATACTGTTAAGTCTTGCCGCTGCCGCCCCCTATATCATGGAGGAGCAAGTATCTGGCCAGCATACGGTTATTGTGATAGACAACTCGGCCAGTATGCAGGCAGGCGGCAGGCTGGATGAGGCCAAAGCCCTTGCGTCAGAAAGGCTCTCGGCTGTGAACAGCTTGGTGTGGGCACAGAATGTACCAGTACTGGCCGTGAAAGAAGGTGACAAAACCCGGACAAAGGAGGTCATCGTCCTGACACCCCAGCGGGCGATATCGGCAGATATTGCCGCTGCCATAACCTATAGCCAGCGGCTGGCAGGACCGGGTGGGACCGTTATAGTGTTCTCTGACTTTGCTACATGGAGCGGGGATGACCCGCTGGTAGCAAAGGGTCTGGCAGAATACAACGGGGTAAGGGTGGAGTTCGTACAGGTGGGCGGAAAGAGTAACAATATTGGCATTGTGAATGGCTGGCTCGAAGTGAAGGATGGGGCATACAACCTGAACCTGGCTGTCAAGAACTTCAACGACCGCAAGGCTACGGTGTCACTGGATATTAAGACAGGGAATGAAAAAAGAGGCGGTACTCTCAGCATTCCTGCCGGCAGCACCCGTGCATACATTGTGCCCAACCTGAAAACCGGAATAACCGAGATCACCATCACTGGCGGCGGTGAGTTGAAGATAGATGATACTGCTTACGTTTATATCCCGGTGGCCGCAGAGGGACGTGTTTTACTGGTGGATACCAGGGGGCAGACTCCCACCATGACTGCCCTGGAGTTGTTACTACCTGCAGGAGATGTTGAATACAGTTCATCCCTGCCGCCGGACCTGTCCGGTTACGGCATTGTTATCCTGGGAATGGTGGATAACAATTCCCTAGGTCCTGAGCCGGCCGCCGTCCTTGGAGGGTTCGTAGACAGTGGGGGTGTGGTGATCGCCACTGCATCACACGGCCTGACACTTATAGAAGGCGGCCTGCTGCCAATTAACATTACAGGTATGTCAAATGAGACCGAGCTGAAGCTGATCCGGGAGAACCCGATAACTGCCGGCATCCCGGTGACGGACCAGAAGGTTGACCTGGAGGTAGTACAACATATCAGGGGAAGTGCACCCGGAGATGCTACTATATTGATGGAAGCTTCTGACGATTCGCCTATGCTCTCCTACCGCAGGCAGGGTGAAGGAACCGTTGTTTACCTGGGGCTGAACGATGTCACAGGCGATGATGCCTGGTCAGGGTTTGCAGCCATGCCGCAATTCCCGATTATCTGGAAGCAGATGCTGGACTGGCTGGGGGGCACTGACAGTAGCGAGCACAATGTCAGGACAGGCACTGTTATCAGGATGCCTTCCACGCAAACAATTACCTATCCCGACGGCAGCACTCTTACTTCATCCAGCCTGTGGGTGGACCAGGCCGGGTTATACCATCTCGGGCCGCAGGTGATAGCTGCAAACCTGTACGATGCCCGTGAATCTGATGTGAATGAAATTTCCCTGGATGCAAGTGATATCACCAGCAGGTACATTGAACGACCGGAAGTGATCCGTGAGGACGTGAAAAAAGATTTTACTTCATATCTTATCTGGGTGGTACTGGGCCTGATCATACTTGAACTTATTATTATTAAACGCAGGAGGGAGTTGTCATGACAGCCTCTGTCCCGATAGCCTTTGAGAATATTGAATACCTGCTGGGTGTGCTCCCTGCTATTGTCATAGGCTGGGTATTGATACATAAAGGGGCCAGGCGCAACCTGATACTGAGCAGGATGATTATTGTATCCCTGCTGGTAATTGCCCTGGCCGGGCCTTATAATCCAGTGACTGTGACCGAAACCGACGAAACACCCACCATTACTGTGCTTTCTGACGAGACTGCAAGTATGGATATATTCGAAAGCGGTACGGCACAGGGGATATTTGATAAATTGCAGGATACCACTCCTGCCAGGATGGAGAAGATGGGGGGTTTGCGGTCTGATATTGGTGATGAGATACTGGCATCGTCCACTGGTGACGACCATATTATTGTGGTTTCTGACGGGAATAATAACTTTGGCAGCGACCTGGCCGAGACAATTGATTTTGTTTCTGACACCGGCACAGTCGTATATGCCATTACCCAGACACCTGAGAAGAACGACCTGAGTGTGGAAATCACTGGTGCCAGGACAGCGGTGCTTGGTAACGAGAACCTTGTGGGTGTGGAGGTCAGGCAGGCAGAGGGCAATACTACTTACAAGCTGTCCATAGAGGTGGACGGTAGCCCTGTGTCCAGCCAGACTGTGACCCAGACCAATCCCATAAAGATCGTAGGGTTCTCAAGTACCTTCCAGTCGCTGGGACCGCATCTGATCACTGCCAGGATATCCTCTGGTGATGATATGCGGGCCGGGAACAATGTGTTCAATAAGACCATCTATGTTGTACCCAAACCCAGATTATTACTGGTCTCACCTGATGCAGATTCACCACTTTACAAGGTACTCAGGAGCTTATACGAAACGAACACTGCTTCCTCTATAGATGATGCAAACCTGACAGATTACAAGGCCGTGGTACTGGACAATATCAATGATGGCCGGTTATCCGGTAATTCCATCGAAAAATTACGGGAATATACTGCCAGCGGCGGCGGGCTGCTCGTGGTTGGGGGCGATAA